>JBJYWW010000154.1:0-5324 GCA_046259645.1 Anaerolineae bacterium | reverse complement strand
CGTTGCCTCCATTCGGCGGCGGTGATACCGTGCCGAGAGACACGCGGCCCGGCTACGGCGCCCAGAGATCGGTCGCCCGGCTACCGTGCCCGGGAGCAGGAGAGACGCCATGTTGCACGAGGATGACATACGAAGCCTGCGCGACGACCCCGAGGCCATGGAGCAAGCGTACCAAGATGCGCTCCGCGCCGGCGACGCGAAGGCGTTCGAAGAGGCTGTGGACGCCAGCTACGCTGAGGCGACGGACGACCCGCTGCTGGCCGCCTGGCACTACCGCTTGGCGTACGCCGCGGCGGTGGCGAGCGAGCGTCTGATCGCCTGGGAGTGGGCGCTCCCGCTTGCGCTCATCAACGGTGCGTTGCTGTGGCTCCTGTCGGACGACACGCAGTTCGCGCTGCAGGTCACGAATCCGCTGACGGGGTCCTCGCACCAGATCATGCCGCTCGTCCTCCTGCTGGCAGCGCCCGTCAGCGCCATCGTCGCGATGGTCTTCCTCGAAGGTGCCGGCAAGCGGCGCTGGTCGCATGTTGCCGCGATCGCCATCGGCATCGCCGCGTTGACCCTCTACGTGGTCGGGGTGTATCCGCGGCTAGGGCCGGAGGTGTATCAGGAGCAGTACCTGGCGTTGATGACGGCCCACCTGGCCGCCGCGTCGTGGTTCGGCGTGGGCTGGCTGCTCACCGGCCGCGACGCCGGCGACCAGGACCGCTTCGCGTATCTCGCCAAGTCGCTCGACTTGGCCGTCGTCGGGGGGCTGTTCGCGGTTGTCGGCGGGCTGTTCGTAGCCATGACCTTCGCGCTGTTCTCGGCGCTCGGCGTCGACATGCCGCTGGTCGTCTCGCGCCTCTTCGTAGCCGGCGGCGCCGGTGCAATCGGGATGATCGCGCTGGCCGTGGTGTATGACCCCGGCGTCTCGCCCTCCGAGCAGGAGTTCGAGGTCGGTTTCAGCAAGCTGGTGTCGACTCTGATGCGTCTGCTGTTGCCGCTCTCGGCCATCGTGCTGCTGGTGTACCTCGCCTTCATCCCGTTCAACTTCCGTGAGCCCTTCGAGAACCGCGAGGTGCTGATCACGTTCAACGCGATGCTGTTCGCGGTCGTCGCCCTGATTGTGGGCGCGACGCCGGTGCACGGCCGGCGCGTCGGTTCGGAGATCCAGATCTGGCTGCGCCGGGCCGTGATGATGCTCGCGGCGCTGGCTGTGCTTGTCGGGCTGTACGCGCTGGCGGCCATCGCCTACCGCACCGCGATAGATCGGCTGACCCCCAACCGCCTCGACTTCATCGGCTGGAACATCATCAACATCGGCCTGCTGGCGTGGCTAGCGGTGTCGCTGGTCAGGCGGGACACGGCCGACTGGCTTGATGCGGTGCACGGCACGTACTCGCGGTGGATCGCTCCCTACGCTGCCTGGACAGTGCTGATGATCCTCGCGCTGCCATGGCTGTTCGGGATCGACCAGGGCGACGTGTCGCAGCTGCCGAACAGCGTCCAGGAAATCGTGTACGAGCAACCCTACCCGGTGTTGCTCAAGTGCACCGGGAGCCCGCACATCTACTTGCTGGACGAGGGCGAGAAGCGCTGGATCGAGGACATCCCGACCTTCGACAGCAGGGGCTATCAGTGGGCCGATGTCCGGTTCGTGCCGTGCGAGGACCTCGCCAGCGTGCCCGACGGCACGCCCATCCCCGAGGACGCGGGAGTACCGCCAGTACCGGTCGACTTGACTGACTAGACCGGCACCCGGCCGTACGACTAGCTCGTATTGGCCCGGCTCGGGCTCAGCCGACCGGCACCCGGCCGTGCGACTCCTCGGGCTTACGCATCGTCATCATCGACACGCCCACTCCGTACGTGAGGAAGTGGCCGTGCGGCTCGATCTCGATGATCGATGACTTCGCCGCTGCGTCGTCGTCGAGCTCGAGGCCGCGGAACACCGCATGCACCGCAGGCGGAGGCGCATCGTCGAGCTCGAGAACGCGAGCCGTGCCCGAGAACGTGATCGTCGCCGCCGGGATCTTGAACCACGGCATCAATGGGATGGCCTTGGTGATCGGCACCGTAACCGACACGTTGGGATTGGCCCGAACGTGCCTGACCTTCCAAGTGTCCGTATATGAGCCGATGTACAGCTTCCGCTGATGGACGGCGTACACGATCCCGACCGTGCGCGCCTCGTTCTTGGTCGTCACCATGCCGACGACGGCGAACAACTGCTTCTCGATCGCCTGCCAGACTTGCTCGGTGGTTACTGTCGCGCCCATTTGCGGTCCCCCGCGCTCACGGCGGCCCGTAGCCGACGTTCCGTCCTGCCGCGCACATACGCGACGCTTACAAGTTCTTGTACACCGCCGGTGTGAATATCGACGTCCCCGTGCCCGTTGTTGGCGTCAGCGTGGGGGTGGTCGGCGTCGGTCCCGTAGGCGTCGGCGAGAGGTCAGGTGTGGCCGACGTCGGCGTGTCAGTCGGCGCAGGGGCGTCGCCGCGGCGCAGGAAGGTCCGCGACGCACCGGCCATCCAGCCGGAGTCGTCCCCGACGAGCTGTATGGCTCGTATCGACTGGTCGGTCTCCATCTGGCGACGTGCCCACGCCGCGCCGTTCCAGTAGAGGACCACACCGCGATTGCCGGCGGCCCAGGCCCCGCCATCGGCCGTCACCGCCACCGCGTTCAGCAGGTAGTCGCCCGGCGTCGGCACCAGCGACCACGACTCGCCGTCCCAGTGCAACGCGGCCGCGCCACTGGTCGTCCCCGACGGCCAGCCCACGGCCCAGCCGTCGTCGGGACCGGCGAAGGCCAGCCCGGTCAGGGTCGCATCGGTCGGGCTCTCGAAGCTGGTCCAGCTCTCGCCGTCCCAGCGGAGGATGGCGCCCATCGAGCCGACCGCCCAGCCGTCGTCGGGACCGAGCATGCGCACCGCCTCGAGGGTGTGGTCAGTGGGGCTTTCGACCTCCGTCCAGCTGCTGCCGTTCCAATGCAGTATCACGCCCACCATCGCCACTGCCCAGGCGTCGTCCGGTGCGAGTGCGTGCACGGCGTTGATCGACAGCGGCCAATCCGTGTCCAGCGCCGACCACGTCGCGCCGTCCCACCTTACCAGCGTGCCCGAGTGACCGACCGCCCAGCCGTCAGTCGGCGACGAGAGGGACACGTCGAGCAGCCCTACGGTGTCCGGAGCGTCCTGATCGGCCCACTCCTGTCCGTTCCAGCGCAGCATCACGCCGCTGCTCGCCTGCTGCGTCTCGATCTGGCCGACCGCCCAGCCATCGCTCTCCGTCAGCATGCTCAGCCCGTTGATCTCCACGCCATCCGCGCCGTCGACCAGCCGCCACGACGACCGCTGATACGTGAGAATCGCGCCGCCGTCGCCAACCGCCCACACCGCGCCGCTGGCGCCGACGGCCATCGCGTTCAGGGTCTGGTTCAGCGGCGCATCGTGGCGCTGCCACGCGCGGCCGTTCCATTGCAGCGCTGCGCCGTTGCCGCCCACGATCCAGCCGTTCCGCGGCGCCCGCATGTCGACGTCCCGCAGCGTCTCGCCCTGCAGGACCTCGTGCTCTTGCCAGCTGGCGCCGTCCCAGTGGAGGATCGCGCCGCCTGAGGGGCTGAACGAGGATCCGACAGCCCACCCGTCGCGCGCCCCGGTCATGCTGACCGCCCTTAGCCAAGCTTGGTTGGGGCACGGCACGCTCGACCAGCTGGCGCCGTCGTAGTGCAGGATCGTCCCGTTGTTGCCCACCGCCCACACGTCCGAGCCGGACACCGCATCGACCGCCGCGAGTGGAGGCGAGTCCGGGGCTTCCGCCTGCGACCACGTCGCCCCGTCCCACCGCAGCACGTCGGAGCCCGAGGCGGCGCTGCCGACGGCGAAGCCGAGGTTCGGCTCGACCATTGCCAGCCCACGCACGTCGAAGCCCTCCGGCACCGCGCCACCGGCGGCCCACTTCTCGCCGTCCCAGCGGATCACCGTCTCGCCTCCTGCCGCCCAGACGTCGTCGCCGGCGACGGCGCTCACCGCCACGAGAGCCTCGCGGACCGCCGTCTCCGCGCGCCGCCACTCGGTGCCGTCCCAGTGTATCGCCAGCCCCAGCGAGCCGACCGCCCAGACGTCGTCGGCCGCCAGAGCTTCCGCCGCCAGGATGTTCACGTGACACGGAGATGGCGAACCAGGGTCGAAGCAGTGCCAGCCGACGCCGGACTGGTCGGGTGCCGCACCTGGAGCGACTGCGGTCGCGCCCGCGCCCGACGGAGACAGAAGGAGGGCGATCGCGGCGACGATCAGCACGGCCGCCACGAGCGCCGGCCGGAGGTCCGCGCTCGAGGGAGCGGCGAAGGGTCGTGGTGCGCGCATCAGCAAGTCTCCATCAGTTGATCAGTGGATCAGATCGCGACCGCTACGGCTCCTCGCGCGACAGCACGGACTCGCGCGCCTCGAACGGGGCCGGGTCGCTTCCTATCGCGCGGGCGGCCGACGCGTCGATGCGGGGCAGCGCGTCGGCTACATACACTCGGGCCAGCTGCAGCTTGCGGGTGCTCGAGCGAGCGTGGCGCAGAGCGAGCCAGCCAGTCACCAGGTAGACGGCCATGTCCACCAGGTCGACCGCGTAGTAGTCGATTACCTCGCGCTCCTGCTCCTTGAGGTGCGCCGCGCACTCGAACAGGGTCGTGTTGGCCCCCACGAGCGCCGATCGCAGGTCCTCGAGCTCGGGTGGGTAGTCCTCGGCCGCCCAGTCGCTCAGCAGCTCGTCGAGCGAGCCGCCGAGCAGCCCGCCGATCGCGGCTACCACCTGCAGCTGGCTGGTGCCCTCGTAGATGCTGGTGACCCGGATGTCGCGGTAGTGGCGCTCGACGTTGAACTCGTGCATGTACCCGGCGCCGCCCAGGACCTGCATCGAGTCGTAGCAGATCCGGTTGCCGGCCTCCGTCGCGTGGTACTTCACCAACGGGGTCAGCACCGAAGCGAGGCGATCGGCGCGCTTAAGTCGCGGGCGCTCCTCCTTCGGCAGGTCGCCCGCCTCGCTGCGGTGGTCCAGAGTGCGCTTGAGGTCGACCCAGTAGGCCGCCTCGTACAACAGCGCGCGAGTTGCCTCGAGGTCGGCGCGCATGCCGAGCAACAGCCGATACACGGCCGGGATCTCGCGGATCGGCTGCCCGAACTGGATGCGCTTGTCGGCGTACGCCTCGGCCTCTCGATACGCCGCCTCGGCGATTCCCAGCGCCTGCGCGGCCACCGCCAGCCGCGCGCCGTTCATCATCGCCATCGCGTAGCGGATGAGCCCGAACCGGCGCTTGCCCAGCAAGCGCGCCGGAGTGCCGTGGTACTCGATC
>JBJYWW010000153.1:0-10909 GCA_046259645.1 Anaerolineae bacterium | reverse complement strand
GCCTCCGAAAGGCGCCACGTCGACTCCGGCGACCACCTCGCCCTCCGCGTCCACGAGGTGGGCGAAGCCGATCTCCGCGGCAGTCACCGCCGGGAACGGCTCCCAGTTGGCGTCGGTGGCCTGCCAGTACAGGGTGACGGTGAGAGGCTGCCCTGCCGAGACTCGGTCGGTGGACAAGTCGTAGCCGAGGAGACGGATGCGGTCGTCGAACACCACATCCAGCCGATGCTCGATCTGAGGGGCATCCTCGGGCGTCACGACGGCGGGTAGCGCGAACGCCGGCCGCACGAGCCACACGAGCGACGCTACGGTGAGCACCAGCAAGCTCAGCGCCACGAACGCCAAGACCCACCGCCGCCACGACTCCGGGAACGGCTCTCCGAGGCCGACGGCAGCGAGCACCGCCATGGGCGCGAGTGCCGGGTAGAGATAGCGGCCGTGAGCGGCGACCATGTTGAACACGAGCGCCAACCTGAAGGCGGACAGGTACCCGACTACGACCGCGATGCCGAGGAGCACCAGGCCCCAACGGTTTTCGGCGACGAGCCGATCCCGGCGCGCAACGAGGATTGCGAGTCCCGCCACCCCCAGGATCGGTATGACCGCCAAGGCCGAGTACACCGGCTCGGGCAGTCGAATGGTGGTCCAGCCGAACGAGCCCCAGAAGGACATGTACTGGAGTCGGAAGTACGCCCCGAGCTCATCGCGCAGCGGAATGTCGCGCAGCAGGTCGGGTCCGGCCGCGAGGAACATCCGCCAGGCCATCGGATCGTCGACGCCGTATAGGCGCATGTTGCGCACGATCCACCAGCCCGAGAGAATGGCCACCGGCACGCCGACGTACAGCATCGCCCGTCCGAGGACTCGCCAGTCGCGAGCCCGCCAAGCTGCGGCCAGCACGCCTAGCCCAGCGATCCCCACCAGCCAGACAGTCGTCATCTTGGTCATCAAGCCGAGGCCGAGGATCGTGCCCAGGATCAACAGGTCACGCGGCGAGTCCTTGCCGACTGCCACGCGGACGGCGCCCAGCAACGCCAGAGCGGCGAACGCTATCGCGAGGGTGTCGTTGTTGAACACGCCGCCGAAGAAGACGTAGCCAGGCAAGAACGCCACCAGGGCTGCTGCGCCCCAGGCGACGTAAGGCCGCGACGGCAGCACGGTGCGGCCGATCAAGTAGGCGCTGATGATCGTCACTACCCCGGCGAGCAGCGAGATCAACCGCGCGACGTGCACGGCGAGCACCTCTGGTTGCCCGCTGTATGGGAAGGGCGCTTCGCGAACGTGAACGAACGCGTTGGGCGCCTGCATGGTCTCCATGTTGAAGGTGAAGTGCGGATTGGTGACGCGCTCGGGGGACTCCGCCGGCGCCCAGAAGGTGAGCGCCGCCCCCAGCAAGTAGTACAGCGGCGGGTGCCCGCCCTGGGTGATGCCCGTTCCCCCGGGCAGGGAGAGGTGCGGCAGGGCTCGGTTCTGCCTCAGGTAGTAGACGTACTCGAGGTGCGTCGGCTCGTCGGGCGACTCCCCGACCGGCACGACGAGGTTGAAGCCCAAGGCGACGATCACGTATGCGACGATGATGAGTACGAGCGGGAAGTGGCGGCGAGGCACGATCGTGGCTTCCTGTCACTGGCGGCAACGATCATCGACGGGGTCAGCTGGAGTTCGGCTGCGCCGGCCGTTGCGGAAACCTCGGTTCACACCGATGCTATCAGATGCGCTGCGCCCACGCCAGTGTCCTGGGGGCGGTGACCAGAGGCGCGGCACCGGCGGCCGGCAGCAGGAATGCCAAAGCCCGGAGTTCGTGTCGCCCCATTGATCACGATGCTCCGGGCTTATGGCTGCACAAGGAGGAGTGTTCGGTTGTCACTCAGGGAGGAGTGTCTTACGGGCATCAGTATGAGGCTGCAAGGTGAGCGAAAGATGAGTGCGGGCAGATAACCGCGTGAGTGCGACAGACGGGCCATTGGCGCCGCTCTGGCCGCCTGTCACGTGCTGTTTGCCGGCTTCGTTTGTGATAAGTGATCGGCGCCGTCGGCGCCGCTTCCGCTTCCGAGGCGCCGCGCTGAGTGAGGTCTGAACGGCACGAGGAGGACATGACATGGGGAACCTGATGAGAATCGAGCGGCTGACGGTCTGCACGGCGGCTGTTGGGCTCGCTCTCGGGCTAGTATGCGGCGGGGCGAGTGGTATGAGCGCCATGCAGCGGGCCCACGCTTCGGCGGCCGTGAAGGCGGAACACGCGCCCGCTCCCGCGCAGGCCACGCCCACCGACCAGCCCGGCGTCGTGGCGCCTGGCGCCCAGATGCAGCAGCTGGCAACGGGGTTTCGGTTCACCGAGGGCCCGTCGGCCGACTACAAGGGCGGGCTGTGGTTCACGGATGTGTTTGACCCGAACGACGCGAGCTTCGAAGGCGAGGTCTACCACTGGAGCCCAGAGGACGGGCTGACCAAGTACCGCGACCACACCAACCGCCTGAACGGCACCGCCTGGCTCTCGGCGTGGGGGCTCGTCGGCTGCGAGTGGTTCGGCCGCCGGCTGGTGTTCGACGACCTGAAGGGCAACGTGAGCACGATCGTCGACAGCTACGAGGGCAAGCGGCTGAACGGGCCGAACGACGTGTGGGTATCGCCACGCGGCGCCATCTACTTCACCGACCCGGTGTTCGGTCCCCCGCCCGGCGAGATCGAGCTCGCTGGGCAGCACATCTACATGTATCCGGGTCCTGGCGGCGATCTGCTGCGGGCTAGCGACGCGCTAGAGCTGCCCAACGGGCTCGTCGGCACTCCGGACGGCAAGCTCTTGTACGTCACGGAGTCGGGCGGCGTGACGTATCGCTACAGCATCCGTGCCGATGGGAGCCTGGCCGACAAGACGTACTTCGCCCCGCGCAGCGGCGACGGCATGACGCTCGACGAGCAGGGCAACGTCTACATCGCCGACGACTACGACGTGTGGGTGTACGCACCCGACGGGACGCAGATCGAGCACATCCGGCCGCCCGAGCCGCCCTCGAACGTGGAGTTCGGCGGGCCGGACAACCGGACGCTGTTCATCACGGCGTACACCTCGGTCTACGGCCTCGAGATGTCAGTCGAGGGCGCGTACCGGCCACCGGAGCCGGGCTGGGTGGAGCCCGTGACGGTCGTGCCCCCCGGCGCCGAGGTCGCACAGCTGGCGACCGGCTACACGTTCACCGAGGGCCCTGCGGTCGACCGCAACGGCGACGTCTACTTCACGGACGTCCCGCAGAGCGTGATCTACAAGTACTCGCCGGGGACAGGGATCTCGACGTACCGCACCAACACCTCGCGGGGCAACGGGCTGTATTTCGATGCCGACTGGAACATGGCGGTGTGCGAGGGCGCGGGCAAGCGCGTCGCGCTCGACAACCGGGCCGGCAAGGTGTCCTCGTTGGCCGATAGCTATGACGGCCGTCCCCTGAACGCGCCGAACGACCTCTGGATCGCGCCCAACGGCGGGATCTACTTCACCGACCCGCTGTTCGTGAGCCCTGGCGACGACAACCAAGGCGTCAGCCGCGTGTATTACATCCCGCCAGGTGGCGGCGACGTGGTTGCCGTGGTCGACGACCTCGCGTTGCCGAACGGCCTGATTGGCACGCCCGACGGCAAGACGCTCTACGTTGCCGACTACGCGGCGAGCGGGAAGACCTGGCGATACGACATCGAGCCCGACGGGTCGCTGTCCGGCAAGACCCTGTTCGCGGACCACCCCGGCGACGGCATGACGCTCGACGAGCGCGGCAACGTGTACGTCGTGAGCGGCTCGCGCGTCTGGATCCACGAGCCGGACGGCTCGGAGCTCCAGTCGATCGCGGTGCCCGAGACGGCGTCCAACGTGACCTTCGGCGGCCCGGAGGGGCGAACGCTCTACATCACGGCGACGTCGTCGCTGTATCAGATGGAGCTGCTAGTGCGTGGGGCGTACGCTCCGGGGCTCCCGCCAACACCGACGCCGACGAGTGGCTCAAGCCCGACGGCGGAGTCGACGCCCACCGCGACCGAGACGGAGGTTCCGCCCCCGACTCCATCGTCGACGCGCACACCGGAGCCGCAGGCGGAGTGGGAGCTGTTCTGCCCGGTGGCGATGAGGGGCGAGCTCTAGCGCTCTACGAAGGCGACGGGCACGAACAGGGCCGTCGGTCCGGGCGGCGGTAGGTAGCGGAGGTACTCCGCACCGCCAGTCCAGCCGCCGCCGCCGGCTAGATCGATGTCGACGATCGCAGACATGGTCGGCGCGGGGTGCCACGACCACGCCGTGCCGTCCCAATGCACCATGACGCCGTGCCCGCCCACGGCCCAGACGTCGGAAGCGTCATTGGCGGCAACGGCACCGAGGTAGAGCGGCACGCGGCCGGGCGCAGACTCGGCGCGCCACGCCTCGCCGTCCCAGCGCAGAATGGCGTCATCGCCGGACGCGCCATCGAATCCGACCGCCCAGGCGGCGTCCGGTCCCACGGCCTTGACGTCGTACAGCTCGTCGGTGGTGGGCGTCTCCACCTTCGACCAGACAGCACCATCCCAATGCAGCGCGGTGCCCGCTTCCCCGACCGCCCACACGTCGTCGGGCCCTGTCGCGCTGACCGCCCACAGGCGCCACACGGTCGGGCTGTCGAACTCGGTCCACGCCTCGCCGCTCCAGTGGGCGATCCGTCCTGAGGCGCCGACTGCCCAGGCTTCGTTCTCCGACACGGCAGCCACTCCGAGCAGCCCGAGCGGTGCCGAAGTGTCAGCCCAGTACCGACCGTCCCAACGCAGCACCTGTTCGAACGACACGGCCCATGCAACGTCCGCCGAGAGCGCGTCGATGTCCCACCAGAAGCCTTCGACGGCACCGTCGAGCGCGCCGGTGGGCGTCCAAGTCTCACCATCCCAGTGTTCCAGCCCGCCGGAGATCGTCGACCGCCAGGCGTCAGTCGCCGACACGACCGCGACCGCGCGGCCGTATTGCGGGTCGTGCCTCGCCTCGACCGTCCAGGTGCCTTCTGAGTCGTTCCAGCGACGCATCTCCAGTGCCCCGTCGCTCGAGCTACCGAACACCCATCCGTCCGCTGCTCGTCCGGCGGCGGCCCCCGTGACGGCCCCTACACCCGTGCCGCCGGCGGCGTCCGCGTCAGTCCCTGCGCCCATACCGCCGGTGGCGCCGCTGCCGGTCGCGGCCCCATCGACCGTCGCGACCGCCGAGTACTGCCAATCGTCCTCGGCCGTGTCGTCGAACACCGTCCACTGAGAGCCGGCCAGGCGCCAAGTCCGCGCGCCGCCGACGGCCCAGCCGGCGTCGCCTGCCGTCAGCTCGACGTCGAGCAGCAGCCCGTCGACGTCGCGCGCCGAGACGGCCTCCCGCCACTCGCCGTCGGTAAGGCGGAGGATCGTGCGCCCGGCCGCCCAGCCGGAGTCCGGGCCGGCGAGCTCGATGTCGCGCAGGTCGTGCCGCGTGTCGGGCGGCTGAGGGGCCTCGCGCCACTGCTGGCTGCCGACGTCCCATCTCAGCAGGGAGTAGCCGCCCGCGGCCCAACCATCGATGGCCTGGCCGGCGCCGACGGCGATGCCTGCGACGGTGGCAGCAACCGTGCCCGAGCCCGTGCCCGAGCCCGTGCGCGTGCCCGTGATCGCGCCCTTGACAACACCGGTGTCCGTTTCGGCGCCGATGCCCGAACGCGTGCTCGCGCGGCTGCCTGCACCGGTAACTGCGCCTGGCACCGCGACCGTTTCCGTGCCGCCGGGCGCCTGCCCGCCAGCCGTCCCGTCCGACGCGGGCACCATCCTGACGGCGTGCAGGTCGTCGGTGACGCCAGTTGAGTGCACGGCAAAGCCTGCGCCGTCCCAGTGGAGCACGAAGCCGGCCGCACCGACCATCCAGACGTCGTCGCTTGCGAGCGCGTGCACTCCGTAGAGCGGGCGCCCGCGATCGTAGGGCACGAGCGACCAGCCGGAGCCATCGAACCTCAGGATCGCGCTGTCGTCGCCGACGGCCCAGGCCTCGCGCTCCGACACCACGTCAATCGCGTGGAGGTCACTTCGCGTGGGGCTGCCGGCCACCGACCACCGGCGGCCATCCCAGCGCATGATCACGCCCATGTCACCAACGGCCCACCCGAGCGACTCGGAGGCCATGTCAGCAGCGTTGATCGCGCGATGGCACGGATCCGGGAAGCCGGGGTCGTGGCAGATCCACGTCCCGGCGCTCGGCGCCGCGGCGGCCAGCGTGCGCATGCCCGCCCGCGCCGCCAACAAGCCGTCGCCGGTCAGCGCCACGACAAGGACGCAAGCGCAGACAGCCGGAACGATCCAGCGTGCTGAGCGCACGCGCGGCAACGGCCCGTTCGCTGCATGGCGGTGCACAGCGGATCGTCGGGATGCGTCCCGCAGGACCGAGTCCCACAGCACCGAGTCCCACATCGCAGCGGGCCGGCCAGGTGCTGCCAGACGCGCATCGGACTGCCGCGCGACGTCCCGGTCGTCTGTATTCGGCCGGATCACCGGACGTTACCCTTCTGAACCGCCGGCACGAACAGACGCCGGGCTCGCGACACGGAGTAGACGAGCAGCTCGTCGCGGCGCTGGCCCGTCCACTGCGCCGGGTCCGCGCTCCAGGTTGGAGACAGGTGCCAGATCGTGACAATGCGTCCATCGACCGCGAGCAGGTGGATCTCGCCGCCTCGATCCTCGAGGCGACCAAGCGGCTGCGGGGCCGCTGGCTCCGACACGTCGATCGCCGTCACCGGCTGCGACGAGCCGCCGCACTGCGTGGCGACGTGAGCGATGTCACCGTCCACGGCCAGGCTGAAAGCCGAGGCGGTGCTGATGTACGAGACGTGCTCGAGCGAGTTGAGGTCGAAGATGTCCAGGCCACCGCGGCCAACCACGGCGTCCCAGGAGGTGTCGCACGTGCCGCTGGCGACGAGCGCGTGGCCGTCGCGCACTGCCACGTCGTAGATGTCGGCCTGGCGCGGAAGGAGCAAGGTGCCCCTTTCACGCGGCAGGTCGGTGTGCGCCGGTGCGCCGGGTGTGTCGTTAGCAGCTCGGAGGGGCTCGTGGCCCGTGGGTAGGGCTCCATCGCCGCCAGCCGACCCGACGATGCCGGCGGACCTGACGATGTCAGCCGACCGGACGATGTCGTACACCGTGAGACCGTCCTCGTAGGCGACCACCGCCACCGAGGCGTCCGCGGCAATCGCTCGCGGATCGCCGACGCGCGGGACCAGCCCGATATCGACCGGAGCTGTCGGATCGGAGAGGTCGACGACCCGCAATCCGCCGCCGACGTATTCCGGATCAGCGAGGCGCGGGGCTTCCGCGACGTAGGCGACATCGCCGACGGCGACCAGGGCGCGAATCTTGCCCCACGCATCGTCGCCGGCTGAGCCGATCTCAAGCAGCTGGCCAGGCGCGGACGTATCGTACACGCGCAGTCGGTGCCCGTCGCCGACAAGGAGGTGCTCGTCGCCGAGCACGGCCATGGCGCACGCATCACCCGGCGATGCCAGCGGTTCCTCGAGCACCGGGTGCCGCTGACCGGGCCACTTCGGATCGACGATCGGCAGCTCGTAGACAGAGCCGGACCAGGTGGCGAACACCCGATCGCCGAGCACCGCGGCGTCGCACGCGGCGGGAACGGCTGTTCCCGGGCGACGAGCGGTCTGCTCGGTCTGGCCGTTGACTGCGAATGAGTTGGTAGTGAGCCCGGCCAGGCCGAACGTAGCTATGACGTAGCCGTCGCTGAAGGTGTTGTCTTGAGTCGACTCGAGAGCTGCCAGCCCCTCGATGGCCGCGCCGCCCGGCGGCGCGATCGCGCCCAGCTCGACAGGCTGCGTCGGGTCGGTGACTTGGAACGCGCGCAAGCCGCCACCCTGCGCCTGAGCTCCCTCTTGAAGGTAGGGTCGCTCGGCGATGTAGAGCACGCCGTCGGACAGGGCTGTGTCGATTGGTCGGCCGGGCAGAACCGTGAAGGCGATCTCCTGCGCCACGACGGGGTCGGCGATGTCGAGGACGGTCAGCACGGGGCGCGTGTTGGGCTGCTCGAGGGCCGCCTCCGCGCTTCGCGGCAGGCCGCCGTCGACGAGCAGGACGTGACCCGCGACGATCTCGAGCGCGGAGGCGTAGCCGCCAGTGCCTACGCGCGCCCTCAGCCTGGGCGCCGTCGGGTCAGCGATGTCGACGACCGCCATGCCGCCCCAGCCAACAGCGACGTACGCGTGATCGCCGGATAGGCGGACCGCGTCGGCGTACCGTCCGGGCAGCACGGTGGCCGACACCAGCCGCGGCGCTTCCGGGCGCGACAGATCGAGGATGAGCAGCGTGGACGTCCGGAATGCCTGGCTGCCCGACCAGGTTGTGACGTAGGCCAGGCTGCCGCGCCAGGCGATGTCCGTGTAGTGGTCTCGTCCGTCGGACCACTGACCGACTATCCGCGGCTCCTCCGGGTTGCCGCAGTCCACGATGTAGATACCATGCCCCTCGACGCCGACGAGCACGTGGCCGGGTCGCAGCGTCGGGTGCCCGGTCCAGATGGCGGTGATCGAGTCGATGGGCCGCGGCATCACAAGGTAGCCCGTGACGGGTGGATAGTCGTGATGGGGGTACAGGTCGAGCACCGCGAGCTTGCTGCTGTAGCCGACGACCGCCCGAAGTCCGAACAGTGCCACGGGTCCCGCCGAACCGCCGTAGTGCCCGTCCAGAGTGAAGTAGCGTGTGTCGCCTTGGTTGGCGCCAGGCGCCGCGGCGCCCGAGGCCGACGCGACAACCGCGGCGAATGCCGCCAGCCATGTCGCTGCGACGAGGGCGCGCGTGGCCTGCGTCACTGGGCTGCTCCTGCTACGCGGCTGATCAGCGGACCCAAGACCCGACATGGCTGATGATACCACGGCGACGCGCAGCGCACTATCATCGGGCCGAGGTCCGGTGACCTACTGGGAAGCCAGGCCGCGCAGCTGCGGACGCTTGGGCCGCCATCCGTCGGGGCGCTGTCGAGTGGAGTTCGAAGATGCCTTCCTACACCATCACGGTTAACAACGAGCCGCGCGTCGTTGACGCCGACCCGGACATGCCGCTGTTGTGGATCTTGCGGGACATGCTGGGACTGACCGGGACCAGGTACGGCTGTGGCGTCGGCGTGTGCGGTTCGTGCGTCGTCCATGTGGACGGCGAGCCCCGGCGCTCGTGCGTCACTTCAGCCGAGACGGCGCACGGCCGAGCGGTCACGACCATCGAGGGGCTCTCGTCCGATCGCAGCCACCCGGTCCAGAAGGCGTGGCTGGCCGAGGACGTTCCACAGTGTGGCTACTGCCAGTCGGGGCAGATCATGCTGGCGGCGGCCCTTCTCACGCGCAACCCCGATCCCTCCGACGCCGAGATCGACGAAGCGATGCGCGACAGCGTTTGTCGCTGCGGCACCTACCAGCGGATCCGCCGCGCCATCCACCGCGCCGCGGAGGAGGTGTAGCGTGGCCGACAGCGCAGATCACACTGCTGGCGCGCATCAGTCGCCATCCATCGAGAGCAGCGGTCTGACCCGTCGCGACTTCCTCAAGGGCGCGGCGGCGTTGCAGCTCGGCCTGTTCGTCACCAAGCTCGGCGCCGATGTCGTGCTCGCGCGCGTCGACGAGACGGGACAGCCCGTCGCGCCCCCAGGCGCCGGGTCGGGTGAGATCGACGCGCTCGCCCAAGCCACGCCTCTCAACATCTACGTGAGCATCGATGCGGACGACACGGTCACGATCGTGGTCCCTCGGCCCGACATGGGCCAGGGCTCTCGCACGTCCCTTGCCATGCACGTAGCGGAGGAGCTAGAGGCCGACTGGGACAGGGTCGTGGTGCTGCAGGGCGATGCCAGCAGCGAGTACGGCATCAGCCAGACGGCGGGCGGCAGCACCAGCACGCGGAACTTCTGGGACCAGACCCGGCAGGCCGGTGCCGCGGCGCGCCTGATGCTCGTCGGCGCGGCCGCTGAGATGTGGGGCGTGAGTCCTGATTCCACGCGCTGCGCGCTGGGCGTCGTGCACCACGACGACAGCGACCGCAGCGCCACCTACGGCGAGTTGGCGGCCGCTGCCGCCGGGCAGTCGGTGCCCGCGAATCCGGCCCTGAAGTCACCAGCCGACTACACGATCATCGGCCAATCGACGCGGCGCAAGGACGCACCGCGGCTCGTCGACGGCAGCGGGGTGTTCGGCGCCGACCTCCGCGTGCCCGGCATGCTCCACGCGGCGGTCGCCCGGCCGCACGCCTTCGGCAGCCGGATCACCGACCACGACGATGCGGCCGCACTGGCCACGCCTGGCGTGAAGCACGTGGTCAGTGCCAGCGGCGGGCTAGCGGTGGTGGCCGACAGCACCTGGGCGGCTTTGCAGGGCCGCGAGCGGCTGCAGATCACCTGGAGCCCGGGGCCGTACGTCGGTGTCGACGACGCCGAGATCCGGAGTCGCCTCGTTCAAGGCACACCGAGCCTGCCATCGATGCCGTCCGGAACGGAACGGGTGATCGAGGCGACCTTCGACGTGCCGTACCTGGCTCACGCGCCGATGGAGCCGATGAACTGCCTGGCCCACGTGCACGACGGAAGGTGCGAGGTGTGGGCGCCGACACAGGCGCCCGGCACGGCCCGATCTAGCGTGGCCAGAGCACTCGGCCTTTCGGAGAGCAACGTCACGGTGACGCTCGACCCGAATGCCAATGCCATGGACGGTGCCATGCTCGAGCGTCTGCGCCGCAATCTCGAGCGCTTATGCCGCGTGCGCGTGTTGACCGATGTGGCCGTCGTCAGCATGGTCGGCCAGAAAATCCGCGCGATGCTGCCGCAGATCGGATCGGCGCTCGAGGTGTTCGAGGAGAACCGAATCCACCTGCTTAGCCAGGCGGCGAGCGATCTCAACCTGAGCTTCGTGGTCGA
>JBJYWW010000152.1:0-8257 GCA_046259645.1 Anaerolineae bacterium | reverse complement strand
ATCTTGTGCGGGTGCCGCATCGCGAACGCCTTCACGGCCGCGGCCGGGCGCCGGTCCGAGTTGCCCTCGCGCAGCACGGGGTTGACGGCCGAGCCGAGGACGACGGCGAAGCGCTTCTGGAGCGCGAGCTCCTCGTCGGTCGTTGCCTCCTCCGGGTAGTCCGGGATGTCGTAGCCCTTCGACTGCAGCTCCTTGATGGCCGCCTGCAGCTGTGGCACGGACGCGCTGATGTTCGGCAGCTTCATGATGTTGCCATCGGGCGTCTTCGCGATCTCGCCGAGCTCGGCCAAATGGTCGCCGACCCGCTGGTCCTCGGTCAGTCGCTCGGGGAAGTTGGCGAGGATCCGGCCAGCGAGCGAGATGTCCTTCACCTCGATGTCGATGCCGGTGTCCTTCAGGAAGCCCTTCAGAATCGGGAGCAGGGACCAGGTGGCCAGGGCGGGGGCTTCGTCGACCTTGGTCCAGTCAATCTTCGCCGTTGTCATCGTCGTGTCCTTACGCTTGGCGCTCGTGCGGCGGCGGTGTCGGGTGGCGATTATATCCGGCCGCCAACCGGTGTGCATGATCTGGCGCAGATCCCGCGCAGATCCGGCACACATCGGGCGCAGATCGGGCGCAATCCGGTGCTGCGGCACCGATCGCGCTCGGCCTCGGCCCGACCTTCGGCACCTTGACCGACCGGCGTCAGGGTGATAGCGTCGGCCGTCCCCTTCCGACGACAGGCGGTGAGCACGATGGCTGACGTGAGTAGCGGCAAGTCGTTGGCCGGCCGCGTCGTTCCGGTTGCTGCGCTTGTCGTGGCGTGCTCGCTCGTCAGCGCGGGCGCTGCCATCCGGCTGGCGGCCGGACCGGAGGGCGTCGGCGCCACCGTGTCGGAGGCCAGGTCACGGTTGAGCACGCGGCTCCGGTCGCCGTTGCGCCCGTCGCTCGACGAGCAGTATCCGCCGGCAACCGAGTGCGAGAGCTGTCACCCGACGCACGCGGCCGAGTGGCGCCAGTCGGCGCACTCGCGTGCCGCGGTCGATCCGCTGGTCCACGCGAGCGTCTGCGGCCGCTGTCATACCCCATTGGGCACGCAACTCGACGAGATGTACCAGCTCAAGCTCTACGACGGCGTGCCGATGCCCGAGCTGCCCGTGGCTGCATCAGAGGGCGTGACGTGCGTCACATGCCACTCATCGTCTCACCAGCCCGAGGACCAGGTCCTGACGTTCATCCCGGAGTGGCCGAACTGGCGCTCGTCCGACCTGGCGCTCGAGATCATGCCGTACGGCGACGTACGCGGCACGTTCGGCGCGGCTGCGGAGACCGCGTCGCCGGCGGTCACCAACGACTCGCACGGCAGCCTGACCGACCCGACCCTTGCCGAGTCAGCTCTGTGCCTCCCCTGCCACGAGGTCGTCGTCGACAAGGAGCCTCTGGCGCCGCATCGGGGGCTGTGGTCCAGCCCGTCGAAGGTCGATCTGCTGACAACGTACTCCGAGTGGTTGGCGAGCCCGTACGCGCAACCGGGCGCCGAGTCACAGACGTGCCAATCGTGCCACATGCCTAAACACTCCGCGCGCGGCGAGGCGGCGGTCGCGCCGCAGGGCGTCGACTACGACGCGCCCCTGCCCGACCGCGAGCTCACCGACCACATGCTGGCCGGGGTGACGACGGACTACCTGTCGTCGGGACCGGATGTCGCTAGCCAGGACCTGCGCGCGGCGGAGCACGTCGCGGGAGCCGCAACGTTGCAGGTGATTGCGCCTCCAGCGGTTGCTGCCGGCGAGCCGGTGACGGTGACGGTCCTCATCACCAACACCGGCGCTGGCCACGATCTGCCCACCGGCTTCGCGTACTGGAGCGAGGCGTGGCTCGAGCTGAGCGCTACCGACCGCGACGGGCGAGTGCTGCTGCTCTCGGGAGATGTGGACCAGGACGAGTGGCTGCGCGACGAGTTCAATCCGCGCGTCCTCGACGGCGAGCTGCCGTACGACCCCTATCTGCTGTCGCTTCGCGCGCGGCTGGTGTCGGTCGGGCCGAACCGCGAGAGGTGGCGCCAGCCCGACGGTCGGCTGGTCCTGCCCGATGACGACGTGCTGCGCAACCTCAACGGCACGCCGATAATCGGGACCGACGCCGACGTCGCCATCCGGCTCTGGCGGGAGCTGCTCCCCGGCGCCGAGCCGCCCGTGACGGCATACGGCCTGCAGGAGGGCTACTACCTGCGGCACGCCGACACCGTGCTGCGCCGCGGGGTGCCCGCGGGCAAGGCGCTGGCGGCGTCCTACAGCCTTCCCGGCGGCACCGAGGCGGCTGACTCGATCAACGTGTCGGCGCGCTTGCTGATCCGGGCCCTCTGGCCGTGGATGCTCCAGCAGCAGCAGGTGCTGCCGACGCCGCGGCCCCGGCCGCCGATCTACGAGATCGCGGCGGCCGGGGCCGACGTCGACGTGGTCGCGCCCTAGGGGGCGCCCGCGCTGCTAGGCCCCGCTAATGCTGGCCCCAGAACCGGCTGCTGGGGCAATCGATCGAGTGCGCGATGGCGGCGTATATCTGCGCCAGGTCCTCCGGGTCAGGCGTGTAGTAGTAGCGGTCCTCGCCCGAGGCACAGCCGATCAGCAGCTGCGAGTTGGTGTCGCCGGGCTCGCCGATCGCGATCGTGTACACGGTGATGCCGGCGGCCTTCGCCGCGTCGGCGGCGCGAAGCACGGTCGTCTCCACCGTACCGTCCTCGGCGTAGGGAACCTGGTTGGGCAGGCCGTCCGTCAGCAGGACCAGGACGGGGGTATTGCCTGCCCTGCGGGGACCCTCGAGAATCGCGCGCGCGCCGACCCCGAGCGCCAAGTCGAGCCGCGTGTGCTCGGCCGAGCGATCGGGCAGCGCGTCGATTCCTGCGTGCACCTGCTTGATGTCCGCACCGAGAGGCACCTGGATCCAGGCAGTCCTGTTGAAGCCCACCAGGCCGACCTGGTCGTGACCTTGGCCGGGCTCCGCTCCCGTCCGCGACGCGAGGTCCATCATGCTGACGAACTGCTTGGCGGCGTCCTGGGTGGCGGACAGCTTGGTGCGCCCGGCGCGCGTCAGCCGGTTCATGCTGGTCGACACGTCGATGGCCAGCACGACGTCAGCGTGGACCTCGTCGGGCACGCAGCGCTCCTTGATGGTGAGCGGCAGGTAGATGGGGCTGGGGCGCGGCGTGGCGGTCGGCGGCTCGGGCGTCGCCGTGTCGATGGGCGTCTCGGTCGGTAGAGGCGTGGAGGTCGGCGTCCAGGTCGGCGTCGGCTTGGGCGTCATGGAGGGCGTCGGCGTCTGGCAGATCTCGTCGTAGACCTCGAGTGGCTCGCTCAGCGCGCCGACCTCGCCGCTCTGGTTCATCGAGTCGCGCCAGCTGTTGACGAGCTCCGATCGCCACTCGCCGGGCACTACCGGCTGAGCGCTGTACGTCAGCGTAACCGGGTCGGTGAGTCGCGGCCCATGCCAATCCCACGTCAGCTTGGTCCGGTCGCCGTCGACCTCGATCGCGTCCGGCTCGTGGCTGTAGCTGCCCGGGATCAGCTCCAAGTCGTTCGGGATCCATTGGTCGGTGCTCAGGGTGATAATGCGCACCAGCCCCTCGTCCTCGATGTCCCGCAATCCCTGTTTGACCATGCCCAGGAGCTTGCTTGGCTCGGGGTCCTCGGTGTAGAAGCGCTGCGACTTCGGGACCTGCGGCTCCCATATCGTGCACTCCTCCGGGTGCTGGTGCGGGCAGCCGACGTACAGGTTGGGCACGACTCGCAGGATGGTCCGACCGGCCTGGATCATCTCCTCGCCCATGTCGGCCATGTAGATCTTGGTGTAGACGAAGAAGATCACGAACTCGCACGCGGGGTTGACCTCGCCGCCGTGCAGGCGCCGGCCCTGGCGGATCATGGCGACGCCCCGCTGCGCGGCTTGCATGAACTTGGCGCGCGGGTCGTGCGCCACGCGGAAGCTGACCAGGGCGCCGCGAGCGGCCCCCACGTTCATCGTCGGGTTCAGCGCGACGCGCGGGCCCTGGCCGTTGTAGTGGATGACGCCCACCGACACCGGGTTGCCCTGGCGCTCGAACCGCTGCAGCTCGGTCAGCGCCTGGAGCGACACCTGCTTCTGCCATTCGGGATACGGTGTGTCGTCCTGGATGAAGACGACGTTGAGTCCCTCGGGGCAGGCGGTGCAGGCTGCGGCGAACGTCGTGGTGATGTCCACCGGATCGCAGATCGACTGCGGGTTCGGCTGCAGCGTGGTGGTGAGAGCCATCGTGCAGGTGCTGTCGTTCCGCTGCTGCGGGACGACAGGGCTCGAACCTGTCGAGTCCCCGTGCCTTGCCGGAAGCAGGAGCACACCGAACACGAGCGCGGCCAGGATCCCGAGCATCACAACGAGATCCGCGGCCGCCCGGAAGCGCGAAGACGACGAGAGCCTCGTCCGGAGAGACATGAGCACAACCCCCTTCCCTACACGCAAGTGACGGCAACAGCATATGGCGAACTCGGTCCCGAGTGTCCGGGAGCGAGTGGGGAGTGCGCCTAGCTGCAGCCTACAGCATGCGCCCACCTACGTCAACGTGACATAGAGGATTACCGGTCCGCCGCGGAGGCGGTTCACCAGTGCAAACGAGGGCGCGATCCCAGCCTGCGCGATGCGCGCCACGTAGGGCGACCGCGCCGGCCGGCCGTGGTATCCTGCGCCGGGCACCCGTGCCGCGGCTGCGGCGCGGCAGCGAGGCTGGAGGGATGCGGGAGCGATGCTGGAGTCATGACGTGAGGAGAAGCCACAGGTGACAGACTCGGACGTGAGGATAGAGCCCTTGGACGAGCCGGCCTGGAGCGTGATTGGACCGGCCATCCACTCCCACAACGTCGATGCCGTGGGCGATCCGGGGACGGAGATGGTGTGCTTCGTGCTGCGCGACGACACCGATGAGGTCGTCGGTGGCGCGATCGGCGAGGTGCACTGGGGCTGGTTCTGCCTGCACTTGCTCTGGGTCCGCGAGGACCTGCGCGGCCGCGGGCACGGTCACGAACTGCTGACGGCGGCGGAGGAGCAGGCTCGACGGCTCGGCGCGGTTCACGTATACCTCGACACGTTCAGCTTCCAGGCGCCGGACTTCTACCTGAGCCACGGCTACGAGGTGTTCGGCGAGCTGCCGGCGTTCCCGCCCGGTCACGAGCGCTTCTACATGCGCAAGGAGCTGGCGGACCCTCGCGACACCAGTCGCGATTCCGTGCGTGGCGCGGATCGTGAAGCAGATCGCGAAGCCGGCGCGTAGGCCAGGCCCGGTGCGGATTCGCAGCCGGACGCCGGCGGAGGAGAGAGCCTGATAGAGCACGACATGGCCGCCATCGCGGCGGCGATCATCAGCGGCTACGAGCTGCCGGTTCGCGGGTACCACGGGGTGGTACACTGGGCGCGGGTGCTCGAGAACGGGCTCCGTGTAGGGGCCGACGTCGACGCGGACGAGGAAGTGGTGCGGCTCTTCGCCCTGTTTCACGACTCTCGCCGGATCAACGAAGGGCGCGACCACGAGCACGGGTTGCGCGGCGGCGAGCTGGCGCGGTCGCTTCGCGGCACGCTGGTTCATCTCGACGACTACCGCTTCGAGTTGCTCTATGAGGCGTGTCGCCTGCACACCGACGGACTGACGCAGGGCGACATGACGCTGCAAGCATGCTGGGACGCCGACCGGCTGGACCTCGGTCGCGTCGGTATCAGGCCCCGGCCAAACAGACTGTGCACGGATATCGCCCGCGACTTGATCCCGTGGGCGGACGCCCGCGCACTTCGTGGCTACGTGCCGGTCGAGGTGCTGGCGGCGTGGGGCGTGGAGCTGCCTGATTAGCACGTGCGGGCCGGTCCGGCACGCCTCGAGCTGCCCGGCTAGTACGTCGTCTCCATGTCGATCAGGCCCTTCTCCTTGGCGCGGGCCAGCGACCAGCGGTAGACGTACAAGGAGCTGGCCAGAAGCACGACGGTAAAGACCGCTAGGATCGTGTTGAGCTGCCCGTTCGTCAAGTGCGCCAGCGTCTGGAAGCCCGCCGCGTCGGGGCCAAGCAGCGCGCGGCGAGCCGCCTCCAGCCAGTACGTCGCCGGCAGCGCGAAGCCGATCCAGCGGACGGCGGACGGGAGCGTCTCCAGTGGGAAGATCGCGCCGGAGAACAGGTACAGCGACCCGGCGACCGCCTCGCCGAGGGACCAGAAGTGGCGAGCCATCATCATCGTCAGCGAGCCCATCATCAGGCCCATGCCGGCCAAGCTGAGCACGCCGAGCCCCGTGCTGAGCCCCAGCAACGGCCAGTCGATTGTGGACAGCTGGATCGGCAGATCGAAGACGATCACGCCGAAGACGAGCGTGATCAGCACGGAGACCGAGCCCACGACCAGCCGAGCGACGCCGCGCCCGTAGAGGTACGAGAAGTGGCTGATGGGCGCCGTATGCAGCTGCGCGCTGGTGCGGTAGTGCTCGCGATCGTCGATCACCGCCCAGCTGACGCCCGTGATCACCATGCCGACGAGGATGTACAAGGCGTTGCCCGTGTAGATGTAAGCGAAGATCGGTTGATCGGTGGCGCCGTTGGTGATCACGCTGTACATGACGACCAAGATGAGCACCGACGCGATGGGCCGGGCGATCGAGTAGATCGCGAACAGAAACGGGTCGGCCCAGTTCGACTCGATCTGCCACCCGAGCCACGCGGCCGTGATGAACGACCGCAGGCTCTTCTTGTCCCGCACCACGGGCAGGTCGAGCAACCGGCCGGCGATCTCCGCCGTCAGGGGCAAGCGTGCCGTCTCGGGCGTGTTGCCGATCGACGTCACGGCGTCACCTCCGTCGCTCGGTGAGCCGGCCGTTGCGCCTGCCGCGCTGCTCGAGCCGATCAAGCATGTAGTAGGCGGCAACCAGGAACACGGCCGCGAGCACGGTGATGATCGCCAGCTCGGTCGCGACGGGCAGGAAGCCCAGGTTCGGGTCGTCGGTGAACAGCAGCTGGCGCATGGCGTCGAGACCCAAGGTCAGCGGGATGACCGACACGAAGGTGGCCACCGCGACCCCGAGCGCCTTGACCGGGAAGTAGAACCCGGACGCCAGGTAGACCGGCTCCTGCAGCATGTTCGACAGGTGCCACGCCTCGCGACCCGCGGCCAGGAACACCGACGCGAACAGCATGCCCATGCCGTAGAGCGCGGCCATCGTTGCCGCGAACGTCACCACAAGCAGCACGAGGCTGCCCGCGGAGTAGTTCACGTCGAAGAGCCACGAGCCCAGCACGATGATCGCGGTCGCTCGGGTGCCGGTCATTACCAGGCCGCCCACCGCCATGCCCAGCAGGATGGCCATCAACGGGCCGGGCGAAGCAATGTACAGCTCGAGGTTCCCGGCGTCCTTGTCCCAGTAGAGCTGGCTGGCCATGCCCCAGAGCACGTTGAGCCAGAAGGCGGTCATCGCCCCGCCGACGATCACGAAGCCGATGTAGTCCTGGGGCGCATCGATGGCGCGGTACACGAATACGTAGGCCGCCACGCCCAGCAGCGGCAGGATCGTGTCGAACACCATCCAGCTGCGCTCGCGGTATGCCCCGACCATGCGCGGGTACGCCCGGGCCCACATCGTGACCCAGAACAGCCGCGCGCCGTCCAGCTTCGCCGCGGGCTCGGTCATGACCGACGCTCGGGGCCGTGTCGTGACCGACACCGCGCGCTCGACCACGGCGTCCGGCGCGTGGCTAGCCGTCATCGTCTTGGCCCCTGTGCGACGTGTCGACGTCAAGGCCGCGGCCGACGAGGTCGATGAACACGTCCTCGAGCGTTGGCTCGCGCTTCTGCAGCGAGATCAGGTTCGAGCCGCGCTCCGACAAGTGCGCCAACACGGCCGGCAGCGCTTCGTCGGCGCTGAGGATCAGTTGCAGCTCGGTGAACCCGTTGCGGTTGGTCACCGTGAGGCTGCGCACGCCGGGCACTGCTTCGAGCATCTCGCCCCGCGTGGGTCTGTGCCCCAGCGGCTCGACCGTCAGGGTGAACACCACGTCGCGGCGCAACTCCCTCTTCAGCGCCTCCGGCGAGTCGACCGCCTGCAGGCTGCCGTGATCGATGATCGCGAGCCGGTCGCACAGCTCGTCGGCCTCGGCCATGTAGTGCGTGGTCAAGAGGATCGTACGGTCGTCGCGCGCGCCGATCCATTCCTTGACGAATGCGCGCACGTCTCGCGCGGCGCCGACGTCGAGCCCGAGGGTCGGCTCGTCGAGGAACACGAGCT
>JBJYWW010000151.1:280-7798 GCA_046259645.1 Anaerolineae bacterium | reverse complement strand
TGGCACGAGACGGGCGTGACCGAGCTGGTCGTCAGCCATCTCATCGGGGAGTCGGTGCTGCTTGCCGATCGCGTCGTGGTGCTGTCGCCGCGGCCCGGCCGCGTGCTGACCGAGATTCCCGTCGAGCTGCCGCGGCCCCGGGGCGTCGAGACGCGCACGTCGCCCGAGTTCCACGCGCAGGTCGACCTAGTGCGGGCGGCGCTCAGGGCGCAGGCCAAGTAGCACCGGCGCCAGGGCCGCCACCTGATCCAGACGGACGCCGGGGAGGACGTGTGTCGGGCGGGGTTCAGCCGGTCGGGTCTGGCCGGCGCCGAGGCCCAACCGGCCGGGCACACGTGCCGGTCGGGCTCTAGCCGGCCGGGGCGCGCTCCGTGCCGCGATCAGCGGCCGTATGGCGCTCGTGAATGCGCCGCAGTCCGTCGAGCGTGAGCAGCGGCTCGTAGGCGTCGATAACGTCGGTCTGACCCAGCAACGCCTGAAGCCAGTGCTCGTCGCCAGTGGCCACCACCGGCGCGTCGGCACCGATCTCCTCGCGGACGCGGCGCACCAGGCCCTCGATCAGCCCGACGTAGCCGAAAACGAGCCCCGACTGCAAGCCGTGGTCGGTGTCGCGCCCGATCGCGCTCGGCGGAGCCACTAGCTCGGTGCTCCCGATCCGGGCAGCGCGTCGCGACAGCGCCTCGGCTGCGATGCCGAGCCCCGGGGCGATGACCGCGCCGACGTAGGCGCCATCCGGGCCCACGACGTCCAGGGTCAGCGCAGTGCTGAAGTCGAGCACGATAACCGGCGCCCCGAAGCGCTCGCGCGCCGCGACGGCGTTGGCGATGCGGTCTGCACCGAGCTCGCGCGGGTTGTCGGTGCGGATCGGCAGGCCGCTGTGGACCCCGGGCCGAACGACGAGCGGCTCTACGTCGAAGAGCTCGCGGCACACCTGCTCGACGGTTCCGGCTAGCTCCGGCACGACGCAGCCTATCACGCAGGACGAGACATCCTGCGGCGCGACACCGTCCCTCTCCAGCAGCTGGGTGATCAGCACCCGATGCTCGTCGGCCGTTCGGGCCGGATCGCTCGCAATCTTCCAGGCCAGCGGATGCTCGCTCCCGCGCCACAGGCCCAGCGACGTGTGGGTGTTGCTTACGTCGATCGCCAGCGTGCCGTCATCCATCGCTCACCGTCCCTTGCTCGCACCGCGGCCGAGCGCTGCTGAAGCCGCCGCGCGCCGCTCGCGCCGGCCACACGCCGACAAGGTGCCCCCGTCGGATGCGAGAGGCCCTCACTTGATGCGCGGCAGCACGATACCCTCTTGCTTGTCGTACTTGCCCTTGCGGTCCTTGTACGAGACGTCGCACTCGCTCGACCCGCGGAGGAACAGCACCTGGCCGATGCCCTCGTTGGCGTAGATCTTTGCCGGCAGCGGCGTGGTGTTCGAGATCTCCAGCGTCGCGTGCCCCTCCCAGCCTGGTTCGAACGGGGTCACGTTGAGGATGATCCCGCAGCGCGCGTACGTGCTCTTGCCGAGGCAGACCGTGATGATGTCGCGCGGGATCCGGAAGTACTCCACGGTCCGGGCTAGCGCGAACGAGTTAGGTGGCACGATGCAGTAGTCATCGGTCTCGACGTGCACGAACGACTGGTCGTCGAACGCCTTGGGATCGACCACCGTGAAGTTGACGTTGCTGAACACGCGGAACTCGTTGGCGACGCGGAAGTCGTAGCCGTAGCTCGACAGGCCGTAGGAGACGACGCCCTCGCTCACCTGATGATCGACGAACGGGTCAAGCATGCCTTCGGACTCGACGCGCTCGATGATCTCCCTGTCGCACAGAACCATGTCTCCCCCTGCCCTGTTGTGGTCGTGGCCCGCCGCGGAGCCGGCGCCCTCGCGCCCAGGAGTCGGGCGCCGGGGTGGTCGGCGGATCTGCCCTCCGACCTGACGGTGGTCCCGACGGCCGGCGTACCCGACGCTAGGCCCGACGGTGGTCCCGACGCCGGGCCTGAGAGCCCTATAGCGAAACGGGCCCGCAGAGCGGGCCCGACCTGTGATCGGCAGCGTATGTGCGGCGAGCGGACCAGACTACTCCACGTCGGAGTCGGATTCGTCCTGCTCGGCGCCTGCTGCGCCCTCGGTTGCATCCTCATCCGCGGTGTCACGCTGCGCCCGGATCGGCTCCAGGCCGCGGCGCTTGCGCTTCGCGGCCAGCTCGGCCTTGGCCTTCTTCTCGCGCCGCTCGCGCTCCTGGTCGCGATGCGTGGCTCCAGCCTCGAGTCGGCGCATGAAGCGCTCGACCTGGCCGGCAGTGTCGACGATGCGCTGCTCGCCCGTGAAGAACGGATGGCACGAGTCGCAGACTTCCGTTTGGATCTCCGGCACGGTGGCGCCGACGGTGAAGGTGGCGCCGCACGAGCACGTGACCCTGGCGTTCGGGTGCCACTCTGGATGGATATCGGGCTTCATCGGGTACCTCGCGTGTTGCGACGACCGCCGGGCGCTGACGCGCCTACTCGCGGTTCGGGTGAGTCTCGTAGACGCTGACCTGCCGCTTGCCGCCCTTGCGCGGCTCGAACTTCACGTACCCGTCAATGGTGGCGAATATCGTGTAGTCGCGGCCCAGGCCGACGTTGGCTCCCGGATGGATGCGTGTGCCGCGCTGTCTGATGATGATGTTGCCGGACCGCACCAGCTCACCGTCGAATCTCTTGACGCCGCGATACTGCGGGTTGGAGTCGCCGATGTTGCGGGTGCTGCCGCCGCCCTTCTTGTGTGCCATTTGCCGTATCCCTGTCGCGTGCCTGTTCCCGATCCGGGCGCCGCTAGGGCGTCCTGGGACGAGATGGCTCGATTTCGCGCTCCCTGGCGCTAGGGCCCCCTTAGCCGCTTGCCCTAGCCGTCGATCGCGTCGACGTGCAGCCTGGTGTACCGCTGGCGGTGTCCGGTCTTGACCTTGTAGCGGTTCTTGGGTCGGTACTTGAACACAGTCAGCTTCTTGCCCTTGGCTTCGCCCACGACGGTCGCGCGCACTGCTGCGCCGTCCACGAACGGGCGACCGACTCGCACGTCGTCACCGCCGATGAGCAGCACGTCCTCGATCGTGACCTTGTCGCCGGCCTCGGCGTCGAGCAGCTCGACGTCGATCGTGTCGCCGACCGCGACGCGGTATTGGTTGCCGCCAGTTAGTATCACCGCATACGTCATAGTTGCCCCCGAAGCGCGTTCAAACAGCAATGGGCAATTATAGCGGGCGGCCTGGGGTGGTCAAATGCCCGCTAGCGCGGGGCAATGTGCTCGGCCAGTCGCGCCAGGCCGTCGCGCAGCGGCACGCGCGGCGCCCAATCGAGCGCGTCGCGGGCGGCGCGGATGTCGGCGCACATCCGGCTCACGCCGCCGCTTTGCTCCGGTGACGGCAGCCGCCGGGCCTCGCGACCGGTGACGTCCTCCAGCACGTCGACCACGGTGTCGACCCGCGTCTCGACGCCGCTGCCGATGTTGAGCGTGGCCCCGCTGAGCCCGCCCGTCTCGCCGGCGCGACGCATGGCGCCCACCACGTCGTCGACGTACACGAAGTCGCGTGTCTGCCCGCCGGGCGGATCGCCGTGCAGGACGACGCTTGCGCCGGTTGTTATCTTGCGGGCGAAGGCCGGGATCACCGGCGGGTGGGCGTCCGGCACGCGCTGCCCCGGGCCGTAAGCGTTGAAGACCCGCAACACGACCGTCTCGATGCGATAGAGGTCGCCGATGGCGCGCACGTACCACTCGGCCGCCAGCTTGCTCACGGCATAAGGGCTCGTCGGTCGCGGAGCGGCGGTCTCGCTGATCGGCTGCCGGCGCTGATCGCCGTACACCGCGCCCGATGACGCCAGCACCACACGCCGCACGCCGACGTCGCGCGCGGCGGTCATGAGGCTGACCGTGCCGCCCGTGTTCACGGCGTTGTAGTCCACCGGATACAGCACGGACTCCGGCACGCTGACGCGTGCCGCCAAGTGGTACACGATGTCGACGTCGGTCAGCAGCTTCCACAGCAGGTGCACGTCCCGCACGTCGCCCTCGTGGAAGGTCACGCGGTGGTCGAGCGCCGTTGAGTCACCCGTCGAGAGGTCGTCGAGCACGTGCACGTCGTGCCCGTCGGCCGCCAGCCTGTTGGCGAGCGCCGCGCCGAGGAAGCCAGCCCCCCCGGTGACTACCTGCCTCACGGCGCCGCGTCCCAGGTCGCGAGCGTGCGCGCCAGGCCGTCGTCGAGCCCGATCTCGGCGCGCCAGCCGAGCACCTCGCTCGCCTTCGTGACATCCGGAACGCGCCGCCGCGTGTCGTGGAAGCGCGCGCCGTAGGCCTCCTCGTAAGTGACATGGCGGATCCTGTCGTCGCCGATGGGCGCGCCGCCGCCCACTGCGTAGCAGCCCGCCGCGTCGGCGACCCGCAGCACGGTCTCTGCGAGCTCGTTGATGCTGATCTCGTCCGACGAGCCGATGTTGAACACCTCGCCGAGTGCCACCGGCATCGTGGCCGCCCGAACGGTGGCGTCCACCGCCTCGGACACGTACGTGAAGCACCGCGTCTGCTCGCCGTCCCCGTGCACGGTGAGCGGCTCGCCCTCCACCGCTTGCGTCAGGAACTTCGCGATCACGCTGCCGTAACCGGCAGGGTCCATGCGCGGGCCGTAGATGTTGAAGTAGCGCACGATGCTCACGTCGAGCCCGTGTTCGGCCAGCGCGAAGCAAAGGTGCTCGTCGAGGGCCTTCGACGTGGAGTAGCTCCAGCGGGGGATCCACGTCGGTCCGAGGACGCGCTGCCCGTCCTCGGCGAACGGGATCGCGTCGCTCGCGCCGTAGATCTCCGAAGTCGACGCGAAGACCACGCGCGCCCCGTTCTCGACGGCCTGCTGCAGCACGTTCTCGGTGCCGCGCGTGTTGGTCTCGATGGTCCAGAGGGGGTCGTCGACCACGTAGCGCACGCCGACCGCCGCCGCGAGATGGTAGACGGTCTCGATGTCGCGGGAGATGTCGGTCACCAGCTCCTCGTCGGGCACGCGGCCGCGCACGAAGCGCAGGTGATCGTCGCCCGCATGGTGATCGAGGTTGTGCTCCGACCCGGTGCTGCAGTCGTCGACGACGAACACCGCGTGACCGTCCGCGAGCAGGCGGTCGACGAGATGGGAGCCGATGAAGCCCGCGCCACCGGTGACCAGCACTCTCACAGCATGACCTCTTCGTAGACCGCCATCACACGCTCCACCATCTGATCGGCATCGAACTCCGCGCGCACCCGCTCCAGCGCCGAGCGCCCGAGGCGCTGCCGCAAGTCGTCGTCGGCGAGGATACCGTTGATAGCCGCCGCGAGCGCCTCGTGGTTCCCGGGCTCTACCACCAGACCGGTATGACCGTGCTGGTTGATCCAAGACGTGCCGGTCCCAAGCTCGGTCGACACGAGCGGCAGCCCCGCCGCCATGGCCTCGAGCATCACGATGCCGAAGGCCTCGCTACGGGCAGTCGACGGCAGCACGAACACGTCGGCGGCGGCGAGGGCCGCCGGCAGGTCCTCGTCCGGCACCTCGCCCAGCCAGTCGACGCGCTCAGCGACTCCCGCGCTCTCCGCCTGGCGCCGCAATGCCGGGCCCTCCGGGCCCCCGCCTATCATCATCAGCCGCGCCTCCGGCAGGAGGCGCATGGCATCGACGAGCACGTGCAGGCCCTTGTAGTACCTGAAGCGTCCCACGAAAGCCACTCGCGGCGCAGAGTCGGGGGCGAAGCGCCTCCGTGCCGCCGACCGGTCCGCCGCCGCGAACCTCGCGGGGTCGATCCCCAGAGGCACGACCGTCACCTTCTCGCGGAACCGGCGCAGGAACGGCGATGACTCGACATAAGCGGGACTCGAAGCCAGGATCCGATCTGCGCGCGCGAGGGTGCGCCGCAGCCACGGCGCCCACAGCCGGCCGAGGACGCGCTGGCGCACGATGTCGCTCTGGTAGGTCACCACCATCGGCCGGGAGCCGAACGCCAGCCAGGCCGCCTCGCCGACGGGATAGGGTGAGTGAAGGTGCGTGATGTCAGGCTCCTCCCTGCGCAGGGCGAGGGCCAGGGCGGGGCTCAGAGGAGCGGAGGCGGCGGTCGCCAGCCGCCCGGCGCGCCTGACGCGCACGCCATTGACGTCTGCGTCGTTCCCGCGCACACCCGGCGCCGTTACCAGCACGGTGACGTCGTGGCCAGCCGCCGCCTGCGCTTCCGCGAGCAGCCGGATGTGGTTCTCCATACCGCCGACCACTGGGAAATAGTCCTTGTAGACGTGGAGGATGCGCATCAGTTGTAGCGGTTCATCGCTGCCTCGACGCCGTCGAGCACTACCGCCTCGACCACGTCGGCCCCGCGAGCCACAACCTCGTCGACCACAGCTCTCTCGTCGGCGTCGAACCGCGCCAGGACGAAGTCGGTGGGGTCCCAGCGCGGGGGAGGACGGCCTATTCCAATGCGCAGGCGCGGAAACTCGTTGGTGCCCAGGGCGCTGATGGTGCTGCGCATCCCGTTGTGGCCGCCGGCACCGCCCGACTTGCGCAGACGCAGGCGCCCCATGTCGAGGTCGAGGTCATCGTAGACGACCAGCACCGACTCCGGCGCGACCTTGAAGAAGCGGGCCAGGGCGCCGACGGCGCGCCCGGACTCGTTCATATACAGCGTCGGTGTCGCCAAGCACACCCGCTGCCCGTCCCGCGACGTGACGACGAGCCGCGAGTCGTGCTTCAGTTGGTCCATGCTCACGCCAAGGCGCCGGGCCACCTCGAGCACGACCTCCCGCCCGACGTTGTGACGGGTTCCTTCGTACTTGGGGCCCGGATTGCCGAGGCCGACCACCAGCCAGTCGACGGAGCTGCGGTCCCGGTCGTCGCGGCGCCGGTCGCCGAGCAGGCGGCGCCACGGCCTCACGGTGAGCGCCGCAGTGCGAGCACGGCCGTGGCGAACAGCATGAGCAGCGCCATCGCGGCGACCCCGCCACAGAATGCCTTCGGCCAGCTTGACAGGCCGATGGTCTCGGCGAGCGTCGACGGGCGCGGGAACAGCCCCGACGCCTCGGGCGGCTCGGGCTCCGAGGGGCGGTCGGTGAACGAGTCGTCGCTCGCCTCGCCGGCACCGGCCCCCGCGTCGCCTTGGTCGTCACTCGAACCGGCCACGTCGGCAGCGCGATCGGCGGCGCCCGCAGAGGCGAGTTCGCTGGAGCCGCCTTCCGAACCGGTCCCGCCGACGTCGGCGCCCGCTCCCGCCGTGGCGGTGCCACGCGCGGCAGGCTCGTCGGCTCCCGCCGTCGCGGTCGGCGTCACTGGCCGTGCAGTCGCCCGCTCTGGTGGCTCCGCGCCGGCAGCAGTCGCGGTGGCTGCGGCTTCCGCCGGCGGCTCCGCGCCGGGCGCCGTAGCGTCGGACCCAGATGCGCCGGGCGCCGCCCCGCCAGCTTCGTCAGGCGGCGTCGCCGACGCGCTCCCGACCCCGGCGCCGGGAGGCGCCGAGGTCGGTGCGCTCGAACCAACGTCGGCAACG
>JBJYWW010000151.1:0-270 GCA_046259645.1 Anaerolineae bacterium | reverse complement strand
GTGACCGCCGGGCTCGTGACGGTGGCTGTCGGCGTCGCGATGGTGTTGTTGGCCACGGTCAGGCCGTTGACGATCACCCGGCACGGCTCCTGCGAGGTCTGGTCCACCATCGTCAGCTTCAAGCGGTAGACGCCGTCGGGCAGGACCGTGGTGTCCCAAGTGTCGAGCAGAGCGTGCCGCGCCGTGCTGTCGATGATCGTGCTGACGGCGCGCCAGGACTCGGGCTCCTCGGCCGGGGCGTACTCGAGCTTGTAGAAGAGGAACGACTCC
>JBJYWW010000150.1:0-3157 GCA_046259645.1 Anaerolineae bacterium | reverse complement strand
ACTGAGGAGCCGGCTTGGCCGAGCCTGACGGAGTAGCGGGCCGAGGGAGGGCTCTCTACCGGCGCCCCCGCAGCACGAGTCCGAGCCACACGCCAAGGACGGCCAGGCCGGCGATCAGCACGGTCCACCCGAGGAGGGTGGGCGAGACGTCGACCGGCAGCGACGAGCTGGGCGGCACCACGGTGGCGACCCCCGACTCGAGATCCTGCTCTTCCGGCTCGCCGCCGGGAGCTGACGCCGCGCCCAGCTCATCCCTTATCTCGAAGCGCGCGCACTGCTCGAGCGGCGCGCCGGCGGACAGCAGCAGCGCACACAGCTCGAGCCCGGCCTCCGGCGCGCTGCTCACCACGCCGCGAAGCCGGAGCACCGCATCGTCGCCCGGCATGAGCCGCGGAACGTACCACCGCACCACGCCGTCGGCGCTCGCCGTCTGGCCGTCCTCGGCGGTGATCGCCTCCACGATCAGCGCTTCGGGGATGTAGGCCTGCAAAGTCAGGTCGTCGGCGCTCGCGTCGGTGCGGTTGGCCACTACGACGAGCAGCTCGACCGACTCGCCAATCGCCGGCGCTCCCGGGTTGGCAGCCAGGATCAAGCGGAGGGCGCCAGCCGGGATGGCCGTCGGTGTCGGGGTCGACGTGGTCCTCGGCGTGCGGGTTGGGCGCCGGGTGCGGGTCGGGGTGATCTCACCTGTCGGCGCCTGCAGCACGGGCGCCGCTGGCTGGCCGGACTCATCGTCGCGCCGCCGATCGCGGTCGTCGTCACGCTGCTGCGGAGCTTGGGTAGGAGCCGTGGTCGGCGGCTCGGCGGTTGGTTCCGCCGGCGGCTCGGTCGGCCCACGCGTCGGGATGGGCGGTGGCGGAGCCTCCGTCTCGGGCCGTACCGTCAGCTGGAGCGGCGGCTCCTGTTGAGGCGCGCCGCGCGGCGATCCGTGCGCGATCTCCGGCTCCCACCCGCCAACGGCCAGTAGCGCGCCGAAGGCGCACAGCGCGGCTACCGCGCCGGCCGTCCTGGCTCCAATCCGTGGCATGTCGGTGCGCGCGGCCTTGGACCGTCTCTCGAGCGTGGCCTAGGACCGGTCGGGATCCGCGTCGAGCCCGCGCGCCACGCCCTCGTCGGTGCCCCGTGTTGACGCGACAGCGGCCTGTCCGGCGTCCGCATCGGCGCCGGCGTCGTGCCCCAGCTTCAGGTAGTCGTCGATCTGCTCGAGGTGCGCGGTCAGGATGTTGCGCGACTCCTCGAGCTGCTCCCGGGTGGCGAGGGCTTCGGCTGTCAGCATCTCACGCAGCTCCGCCATCTCACTGGCCACGGTCTCTTGCAGCGAGCTGATGCGCGAGGCCTCGACCTCGTCGGCCAGCTTGCGCGCCGCCTCGAGCTCCTTGAGGTTCCTCCGGGACTCGACGAGGGCGCTGGTACGCAGGCTGGCGGCGTACACCGCGAACACGGCGCACAACAGCACGATGAAGCCCAGCAGCAGGAGCCCAAGCGGCGCCTCGACGCGGCGGATAACGAAGTTCAGCTCGTCCACGGCGGCGAACGCCGACCAGTTGACGGCCACGAAGAGCGCGAAGACCGACAGCAGAAGGATGACGGCTATCAGGCGTAGGTTCATCGTGCGGGCCCTCCTCGCGCCCAGGGGGAGCGGGCGACTCGGGGCGCGTTGCGAGGTATCGCAGGCGCCACCTAGCTGAGTGTATACTCACCGCAATCGGCCGGCAATCGGATTCTCCACGCAGCACGACCAGGATGCCCCGATGAGCTTCGAGATAGGCATCGTCGGCCTGCCCAACGTGGGCAAGTCTACGCTCTTCAACGCCCTCACGAACGCCGGCGCGGCGGTCGCCAGCTACCCGTTCACCACGATCGAGCCGAACGTGGGGGTCGTGCCCGTTGCCGACTCCAGGCTCGACGCGATCGCCGACATCGTGCGGCCGGACAAGGTCGTGCCGACGACCGTGCGCTTCGTCGACATCGCCGGTCTCGTCAAGGGCGCTCACAAGGGCGAGGGCCTCGGCAACCAGTTCCTCGGCCATGTGCGCAACGTCGATGCCATCGCGATGGTCGTCCGGTGCTTTGAGGCGGGCGACGTGGTGCACGTCGACGACGAGCTCGACGCCCTGCGCGACATCGGGGTCATCGACACCGAGCTCACCCTGGCGGACTTGGCGACGGTCGAGCGGCGGCTGGAGAAGGTGCGCTCGGCGGCGAAGGCGCGGCCGAAGGACGCCGAGGCCGAGCTGGAGTGGCTGGGGGCGGTGCGCGAGCACCTCGACGGTGGGCAGCTGGCCATGCGCCTGCCAATCTCGCCGGCCGAGGCGGCGTGGTCCAAGGAGCTCAACCTGCTCACGGCCAAGCCGCGCATGTACATCGTGAACATCGGCGAGGACGACTGCCCGGGCGGCGGGCAGCTGGCGGAGTCTGTCGCCGCTCACGCACGGGGCGAGGGCTCGGTGGCCGTGCCGATCTGCGCCCGAGTGGAGGCCAGCCTAGCCGACTGGCCCACGGCGGACGCGGAGGAGTACCTGGCCGAGCTCGGAATGGTCGGCTCCGGGTTGCAGCGCGTGGTGCGCGCCGGTTACGAGCTGCTCGACCTCATCTCGTTCTTCACTGCGACGGGCGGCGAGGTGGTCAGGGCGTGGACGGTGCGCCGGGGCGCGACGGCGCCGGAGGCAGCCGGCCGTGTGCACACCGACATGGAGCGAGGGTTCATCCGCGCGGAGGTCGTCGGCTTCGACGATCTGGCCGCCTCGGGATCGATGGCCGCCGCCCGCGAGGCGGGGCTCCTACAGACTCACGGTCGAGAGTATGTGGTTCAGGACGGCGACGTCATGCACTTCCGCTTCAACGTCTAGGGCGGACTGCGTCAGCTTCAAGGGCGTCATGCGTCGACCGGCTGTGCCGCCCCTCCAACGTCTAGGTCCACTCGCCTGCAATGGCTATAATTCGCTGTTCAGACGGGTTGAGGAGACGATGACATGACCAAGTCGACGCCTAAGTCGCCATACGGGGCCAGGTTCCTCACGGCCCAGAGGAAGCGGCTGCTCGCGGAGCGGGAGAGCGTTTTGGAGGGTATCGACGCCGACAGTCAGGAACTACGGGCCTGGAGCGGTCTCGACGATGCCGGTGTCGACCTGCACATGGCGGACGACGCCACCGCGCT
>JBJYWW010000149.1:2136-9029 GCA_046259645.1 Anaerolineae bacterium | reverse complement strand
CCCGGTGAACACCGCTCGACCCTTGCCCTCGAGGATGCCCTTGTAGAGCTCGTGGCTGTACCCGTGCGGCTTGGCGTGCTCGACCCACATATGGTTGTCGACGTGCTGTGTTCCCCGGGCGAGGTACAGCCCGTTGAGCGTGCTGCTCACGCCCTCGGCGCCCAGATACGCGTTGGCGTCGTAGCGAACCAGCCTGCCGCCAGACGAGACCGAGTGCGAGGCGAACGTGCTGTCGCGGTCCTGATCCAGCTGCAGCATGGCCATGTGATAGGCGGCCGTGGACTCCTCCTGCACCTTGTAGTGATCGACGACGGCGTTCGGGCCGGCGAAGACCTCGGTCACGGCGCACGAGAAGTACTCGCCCCAGCCGACGTAGGTCTCGACGACGGTCACCGCGGCACTCTCCTCGGCTATCACCAGGTTGCGCGGGTACGACGCGGTGCGGGGCTCGCTCTCGGTGCTAACGTGCAGGAAGTGGACGGGGAGTATGGTCTCCACGCGGCGGCCGACGTGGACGTATCCGCCGTCGGCGATGAACGCCGTGTTCAGCGCGACGAACGGCTGGCCAGCGAAGTCCGCGTGGCGACCGATGTGCTCGTCCACGACGTCTGGGGCCACGGCGAGCGCGTGGGCCAGACTGCCCACGGTCAGCCCGTCCGGCACGTCGCCGAGCCGCGACAGCTCGGGGGCATAGCGGCCATCGACGAACACCAGATGGTGCGCCCCGTCGAACAAGTACGGCTCGACGTCGTCCGCCGTGACGCCGGAGGGGTCACCGTCGGCCAGCCGGAACTCCGTCTCCTCGAGCGTCTCGACGTTGGTGAACCGCCACTCCTCGAGAGTGACGCTCGGGAAGCCGTGCTTGGCGAAGTGCTCGATGGCCGACTGCCGGAGCTGGCGGATGCTCTCCGAGTCGGTTCCGGGGCGCCCGCGCGCGAAGTCGGCGTAGTCGGCCAGGTACGGGCCGACGTGCGGCGCCAGGCCGTTGCGCTTGGCCGTCCCGGCCACGCCGCCACCGGTGGCGACGGCGACCGCCGCGCTCCCTGTCGCGGTGCGACGGGCCGCGCGGTCGGTCGGGGAGGTCTCAGCCGACATTGGTCACCGCCCCCACGGCGGCCGGATCTCCCGCCCCTGACACTGGATCATCGTCCTGCCCGCCGAGCCACGCGTAGCCCTTCTCCTCGAGCTCGAGCGCGAGGTCCTTGTCGCCCGTCCGGACGATCTTGCCGTCGATCAGCACGTGCACGAAGTCGGGCACGATGTAGTCGAGCAGGCGCTGGTAGTGCGTGATGACCACGAACGACCGCTCGTCGTCGCGCATGGCGTTGACGCCGTTGGCCACCGTCTTGAGCGCGTCGATGTCGAGCCCGGAGTCGGTTTCGTCGAGCACGGCCAGCCGCGGCTCGAGCACCGCCATCTGGAAGACCTCGTTGCGCTTCTTCTCACCGCCCGAAAAGCCCTCGTTGACGGGCCGCTTGAGCAGGTTCTCGTCCATCTCGACCAGGGCCATGCGGTCGCGCACCAGGCTCAGGAAGTCCATTGCGTCGAGCTCGCCCTCGCCGCGGTGCATGCGAATCGCGTTCAGCGCCGCCTTGAGGAAGTAGGTGTTGCTCACGCCCGGGATCTCCACGGGGTACTGGAAGGCCAGGAACAGGCCCTCGCGCGCCCGGATCTCGGGTTCCATCTCGAGGAGATCCTCGCCCTGCATCGTGGCGGTGCCCCGCGTGACCTCGTACTCCTCGCGGCCAGCGAGGACGTTCGCGAGAGTGCTCTTGCCGGATCCGTTCGGGCCCATGATGGCGTGGACCTCGCCGGGCATGACCGTGAGGTCGATGCCCTTCAGGATCTCGCTGCCGTCGATCGAGACGTGCAGATCCTTGATGTCGAGCATTGGCTGCTTTTCGGTCATTGCTGTTGCTCCATGTGTGTTCCGCCCACGCTCTCCCCACGCGCCCGGGCGCTAGCCGACGCTGCCCTCGAGGCTCAGCTCGAGCAGCTTCTGCGCCTCCACCGCGAACTCCATCGGCAGCTCGCGGAAGACCTCCTTGCAGAAGCCGTTGACGATTATGCCCAGCGCTTCCTCCTCGTCGAGGCCGCGCTGCTTGCAGTAAAAGATCTGATCCTCGCCGATCTTCGACGTCGTCGCCTCGTGCTCCATCTGGGCGGTCGGGTTCTGGACGTCGATGTAGGGGAAGGTGTGGGCGCCGCACTCGTGCCCGATGAGCATCGAGTCGCACTGCGAGAAGTTGCGTGCGCCGTCCGCTCCGTGGTTGATCTTGACGGCGCCGCGGTACGTGTTCTGGCCGTGGCCCGCGGAGATGCCCTTCGAGATGATCGTGCTCTTGGTGTTCTTGCCGATGTGCATCATCTTCGTGCCGGTGTCGGCCTGCTGGTAGCCGCGAGTGACGGCCACGGAGTAGAACTCCCCGATTGAGTTGTCGCCGAGGAGGATGCAGCCCGGGTACTTCCACGTGATTGCCGAGCCGGTCTCGACCTGGGTCCACGAGATCTTCGAGTTGCGCCCGGCGCACTTGCCGCGTTTGGTCACGAAGTTGTAGATGCCGCCGACGCCGTTCTCGTCGCCGGGGTACCAGTTCTGCACGGTGGCGTACTTGATCTCGGCGTCGTCCATGGCCACGAGCTCCACGACCGCGGCGTGCAGCTGGTTCTCGTCGCGCATGGGCGCCGTGCAGCCCTCGAGGTAGCTCACATAGCTGCCCTCGTCCGCCACGATCAGCGTCCGCTCGAACTGGCCGGTGAACTGCGCGTTGATGCGGAAGTACGTCGACAGCTCCATCGGGCAGCGCACGCCCTTGGGTATGTAGACGAACGACCCGTCGCTGAACACCGCTGAGTTGAGCGCGGCGAAGAAGTTGTCGGTCTGCGGCACCACCGAGCCGAGGTACTTCCGCACCAGGTCCGGATGCTCCTTCACCGCCTCGGAGAACGAGCTGAAGATGATGCCCTGCTCGGCCAATCGCTCCTTGTACGTGGTCGCTACCGACACGCTGTCGAAGACGGCATCGACCGCGACCCCGGCCAGCACCTCCTGCTCCTCAAGCGGGATGCCCAGGCGGTCGTAGGTTCGCTTGATCTCGGGATCGATGTCGTCGAGGCTCTTGGGCCGGTCGGCTGCGCGGCTCGGGGCCGCGTAGTAGACCTGCGCCTGGTAGTCGATGGGCGGGTAGGTGACGTTGGCCCACGTGGGCTCGGTCATCTCCAGCCAGTACCGGTAAGCGTCCAGCCGCCACTCGAGCAGCCAATCGGGCTCGCCCTTGAGCTGCGAGATCTGACGGATCACGTCCTCGCTGAGGCCGGCCGGCACGGTCTCCTGCTCTACCTCAGTAACGAACCCGAACTCGTAGCCCTTCTCGGCCATCTCCTCGATGGCGGCGGTGGCGGTGCGCGTCTTGTCATCGGCCCCCGACGTCGGGCGAGAGCCCGAGCCGGCGCCGCCGTTTGATGTCTGCTCCATGCTGCTGCCCTCCGTGCAGGTCGCGCTACGTCGAGGCCGATTCTAGCAGTGACAGCCGCCGTGGCCGCCATGCGAAGCGCCCTCGTCGTCGGTGGTCCTGAACGAGCTGCCACAGCCGCAGCTCGAGACGGCGTTCGGGTTGTCGATCTTGAAGCCGCCCCCCATCAGGCTGTCCTCGAAATCGATGTTACAGCCGTGGAGGTACTGCACGCTGATCGGATCGACGACCACGTGGAGGTCGCTCGACTCGAACTGCAAGTCGTCGGCCTGCGGCTCGACCTCGAAGGTCATCCCATACTGCAGCCCGGAGCATCCGCCGCCGCTCACGAAAACGCGCAGGCTGGCGCCGGTCAGCTCCTTCTCGGCCATTATCGTGCGAAGCGCCTCCGCGGCGCTGGGTGTGACGGTGATGGGGTTGTACTCGAGCCCGGTCGGTGCGGCCGCGTCCGTCGTCGCAACGTCCTCGCGGATCATCTGCATCTCCTGTCTTAAGCCGACCTGATTGACGAGGACGCATTGTAGCACACGCACCATGACGCTTCTACTTTAGGTATGTGCGGTCAGCAATATTGACGTGCAGCCGGGAGCCGTCTATAATTCGCTCACCGCCCACAGACATGTCGGCAGTTGCCACGTTTGCGCTACACATGCTGCCCGGCACGGTCGCACAAAGCCGGTCAGGTTTGTCGGACCGGCGGCAATTATGGGGTGATTCTCATGCAGCAGACGCGTTATCGGATCATGAAGTACTTGCAGGCCACCGGTGAAGCGGATGTCGAGACGCTGGCGAAGGAGTTGAAGCTCGCTCCCGTCACCGTGCGACATCACCTTGGGTTGCTGTGCGAGCGCAATCTGCTCGAGACCGGCAGACGACGGGTGGGACGCGGCCGCCCGCGCCACCTGTATCGCCTGAGCCCGGAAGGCGGCGAGTTCCTGTGCGAGGGTGACGAGTACGCTCAACTGGCTAGCCGGCTGCTCTCCGCGTTCAAGGAGATCGATACGTCGGCCGCGAGCAGGCTGTTCGAGGACATGGCGGACGAGGTCGTCGCCCCGCACGAGGAGCGGCTTCAGGGGCTGCCCATCGAGGAGCGCCTCGACGCCGCGATCGGGCTCATGTCGCAGAGCGGCTACTCGACGCGCTGGGAACCAGACGGCGACGAGTACGTCGTCTACCAGCTCGGATGCCCGTTCACGGAGCTGTCCGAGGATCACACGGACGTGTGCATCTTCGATCACGAGGTCCTGCGGCGGGCCACCGGCGGCAAGATCCGGCACGAGAAGTCGCGACGCCATGGCGATCAGCTGTGCTCGTTTCGCGTCGCCGTCAACGGTCGGGGCGACTAGCCGCGCCTTGGCTGACGCGCCAACGACATGCAGCGCCGCGCCTTGGCTGACGCGCCAACGACAAGCAGCGCCACGCCTTGGCTGACGCACCAAGGACAAGCAGCGCCACGCCTTGGCTCACCCGCCAACCACAGGTAACATCGTGGTGCATTCGCGGGTAGTCCAGAGGGGGCGCAATGGCAGGTAGAGACCCGGATCCGGCACGCGGCTACTTCTTGCTGGGGGCCATGCTTGGCGCGGCGGTCGGGGCCGCGATTGGGCTGCTCTACGCACCTCGGCCCGGCGCGGAGTCGCGCCACGAGATCGCTGAGCGATCCGAGGACATCTACGGGCGCGCCAGGTCGGCCACCGGCGGCGGTACCCTCGACGATGACGACGAGCGAGGCGTCACTGGGGTAGCCGGCGCGGGCGCCGCTCCGCTCTAGACCTGCAGCGCGGAGAGGTCACATGGCCCGAGTGCACGCCGGCCAAGCGACGGTCGGTCCCATGCTTTATGGTGCGGTGGGCGGCGTCGCGGCCGGGTTGTTCGGACTCGTCGTGATGACGGCCGCGGAGGTTCTGGGCGGCGGCGGCGGGTTCCAGACGAGCAACCTAATCGGGGCCTGGTTCGTGCGGTGGCTGCAGGTGGCGGACACCGACGCGCTCACCGGCTTCTACGCCGACGCCACGCTCGGGGGGATGGCGGTCGCCGCCGTCGGTGGGGCCGTGGTCGGAGCGCTCGTCGCGGGACTGCTGGCCCGGCACCCCGAGGCGCGGATGATGGCCTGGGGCGTCGTGTCCGGGCTCCTAGCGTGGGCGATCGTCTGGTATCTCGTGGCGCCGGTGTTGTCACCCGTGCTCGTGCGTGTGCTGGATTGGCGCGTCGCCGCGGCAAGCGGCATGGCTTACGGCTTGATGCTCGGGTGGTGGATGCGCTTCGGACGCTTCAGCGCGCGCTCCATCGACGCGCGGCTGACGCGACCGTAACGCGTTCGGTCGCTGCGCGTCGGTACTTACGTGGATTCCCCCCGCCCCTCGCGCCCGGCAGGTCGCCTCCGCCCTGCAGGACGTCTCCGCCAAGCGCGCCGACCGGCCAGCGTTCTCGTCACGGCGGCTGTCGTGCTCGCCGCCGTGCTGTCGCTGCCTCGCGCGCCGGACCGCGGCGTTGCGGCCGAGGGTGCGCTCTGGCAGCAGGTCACCGACGGGCTTCAAGGCGACACGGTGGTGGACCTCGTGCTCCTCGGATCACCACCCCTGACAGTGCGCTCGATGGTCCTCTTGTCCCAGGGCGCGGGCCTGCATCGCTACAACTCCGAGACTTCTGGGTGGGATCCTGTGTACGCCGATCCCGATCGGCCGAGTGCCGAGGTTCTCGTCGCGGCGCGAGCGAACGACGACGTGGAGGGCACCACCCTCTACGCCGGTCTGCGCGGTCTGAAGCGCTTCGCTCGGTCGGAGGACAGCGGCCGCAACTGGACGTCGCTGCCGGGCCCGACCGAGGTTGACAGGCTCGACCGGCTCGCCGTGTCGCAGGGCAGCGGGCGGGTGTACGTAGCGCGGTCCGACCGCTTCGCAATGTGGACGGCCAACGACAAGGGGCTAACGTGGGATCGCCGGGATCCGCCTGGCCCGCCGGTGGCGGAGATCCCGATCGACGACCTCTTCGCTGCGCCGGACGATCCGTACGTGTACATGGTGCGCGGTGGGCGCCTCTACGGCACCAACGACGAGCCCGAGACCTGGACCGAGGTGCTCGGACCCAACCCGACGCCGCCCGTCACGTCCACGCTCGAGGTGCTCTACGCCGCGGTAGGCCCGCGCGGGCGGCTGCACGCCGCCGGTCGCCGGGGCGAGCAGCTGGTCGTGATGTCCAGCGAGGATCGAGGGGTGACCTGGAACGCCGAGGGCTGGCCAGACGGGGCCGACGGGGCCGTCGGCGTGCTGCCTACGGTCATCGGCGCTGGCGAATCGAGGCCCGGCGTCAACGCGCTCTGGCTTGGGCTCGAGGACGGCCGCGTCTTCGGGTCCGAGACGGGCGGCAGCACTTGGTTCTTGGTGGCGAGCCTGCCCCTTGCGCCATCGCAGGTGACCGCCG
>JBJYWW010000149.1:0-2126 GCA_046259645.1 Anaerolineae bacterium | reverse complement strand
CGGCGACGAGGTGTGGGTCGGGACCGCGGGTCTTGGTCTGTACCGAGTGGTGGGCGAGTGGACGCACACCGGTGCGGTGCCTGTCAGCGCCCTGGCGGTCGTGGCTCCCACGTTCCCTGAAGATGGTCTGGTGCTGCTCAACGCGGAGGTCCTGCCGGAGCGGCGTGTCGGGCTTGGCTCGCTGCTGCCTCCACTCCATGGCATCTTCGAGTCGACCGGCGGCTACACGTGGACGAGGCGCCTGCTGACCACGGGCCTCGGCGTCAACCTGCTCGCATCGCCCGACTTCGCGAGCGACCAGCGCCTCTTCAGCGGCGACAAGGTGTCGCACGACGCCGGCGCCACGTGGCAGGAGCTCAGCGACGGGCCAGCCGGCGCGCCGCCGTTCATCGCCGCTGTGGGACCGATCACCGGCACCCAGCCGGTGCTCTACGCGCTTGGGGACCTCTACGACGATGAGGACGGCAGCGGAGGCACTGGGCTGCTGCTGAGTGAGGACGGCGGCGCGTCGTGGGTGGAGGCTGACGGCGCGCCAAGCGGGATCGTAGCCGTTGCCGTCTCGCCCGCGTTCGTGGATGACCGTACTGCGTTCGTGGTCACGGGCAACGGCTTCGTATACAAGGCAGAAGACGGGACGACCTTCAGCAACGTCGGGCGAATCGCAGCGGCCGACCCTTTCGGGCGCAGCGTGTACGACCTCGACGTCTCGCCGGCGTACGCGGTCGACGAGTCGCTGCTGGCGGCGGTGGAGGACATAGCGTCGAGCCGCCGCGCCCGCGTCTACGTTTCGAACAACGGCGGCGTCACATGGCAGCCGCGCACGACGGGCCTCGCGGACACGTCGCGGCCGAGGGCGCTCGAGCTGTCGGCGAGCTACGCCGACGACCGCGTCGTGTTCCTCGGAGGCATGCGCTCGCCGACGGACCCCCCGCTGCCGGCGATCTACGGGTCCGACTCGGCCGGTGCGGAGTGGTTCATCGAGGGCTACCTCCCGCCCGGTGCAGTCGGCGACTTCGCCTGGGCCGGCGGTCTGCCTGACGGGCTGCTGTTCGCGGCTGCCGGTGATGCCGGGTTGTGGGTGCGCGACCTAACCCGACCGATCGGCGATGTGTCTGGCACGGCTACCGCGACTGACAAGACTCCGTCGCCGGGGGCGTCCGGGACTGCGTCAGCCACGAGCACGTCGACCGCCACGCTCGGGACGCCTGGCACGGCCGTGACGCAAGGGACGCCCGGGACGGCCGGCACGCCCGCGACACCCGGGACACCCGGCACGCCAGGGACGTCGGAATCTACGCCTTCGTCGTCGCCCGAAGTGACGACCTCTCCGACCTCGACGGTCGGAACTACCGTGCCTACCGCGACCAGCACGCCCGACCCAAGCCTGTCGGCGACGCCCGGCACGCCGGGCACGCCGGGCACCGCTGGCACGCCGGGTACCGCTGGCACGCCGGGTACCACCGGAACGCCGGGCACCCCGGCGGGACCAACTGCGACCGACACGCCTTGGGGCTGGCGGCAGCCGCTGTACGTCCCCTCAGCCTACAAGGGGCGCTGAGGCGCGACCCGCAAGCGAGTGCGGCGGAGATGCCGGCCGAGCCGAATTCGCGGCATGGCTGTGGCGCCGCCCGCGGCAGCCACTCGGGTCCGGCGCTGCACGCGAGGTTGCACGGGACAGGGACGAAATGACCTCAACGGACCAGGGACCGGCAAGACACACCGTCTATCTTGGGCTGGGCTCCAACCTCGGCGACCGGCAGCTGAGCATCGCCCGGGCGCTCGGGCGACTGCGCCGTGAGTTCGACGTGGTCGCTGCGTCGCCGGCCTACGAGACCGAACCAGTCGGGGTCGTCGACCAGCCCAAGTTCGTCAACATGGTCGTTCGCGCCTCGACCGACTTGGCGCCCGCGGAGGTGCTGGCGAAGATCAAGGGGATCGAGCGCGAGCTGGGACGGCGCATGGAGCGCGAGGCGCGCTACGGGCCGCGGCCGATCGACATCGACCTGCTGCTCTACGATGACATGACGACCGCTGAGCGCGTGCCTGTTACCGGCGGGGACGACGGTGGTGCCAGTCACGACGGCGACGATGGGCACGACGGGGGCGACGGGCACGACGGCGACGAC
>JBJYWW010000148.1:0-7164 GCA_046259645.1 Anaerolineae bacterium | reverse complement strand
GCGGCGTCGGATTCGTAGGTCGCCAGCGCCGGCACCGCCTCGCGCTGCTCCTCCGGCGACCGCCGCGTGGCCAGCACGCCGGGCTCGTGCGTCAAGGGGGGCGACGCGGGCGGCGTTGCGTCGGGCGCAGGCGTTCCGCCGCAGGCGGCGAGAACCAGCGGTGACGCCGCGATCAGGGCCAGCCCCGCACGCTCCAGGGCTGCTCTAGGGCTGGCGTTAGGGCGCATGGCCGTCTCCGTTCGCTGCTGGGGATGCCGGCACGTCGCGGCGCTGGCGGGCACCGTCTGGCGCGGTGCCGACAAGTATTCGCCGCGGCTAGGGCTGGGTCAACGGGGCGCCGACCCTTTGCCGGCCCAACTCGGCTCCCTATAATGCCCGCGCCGCCCAGGGCGGTAGCAGACGAGCGCCCAATTGGGCCAAACGCAGCGGAGGGCCGACCCGTTAACAGGGTCGAGCTCCTCCCGGAGAGACCCTCGAGGGGGACACCGTGGCGGAAGCTCCGTGCATACCAATCAGCCAAGCGGGTGCTAACGTCGGGCAGACGGTCTGCGTCCGCGGCTGGGTTTACAACCGAACAGACAAAGGACGCCTGCAGTTCATCCAGGTGCGCGACGGCACGGGCGTGATCCAGGCGGTGGCGTTCAAGAAGGCGTTGCCGCCCGACGACTTCGCCGCGGCAGCATCCGTCACGCAGGAGTCGAGCGTGATCGCCACCGGCGAGGTCAGCGCCGACGAGCGCGCTCCCGGCGGATACGAGCTGAGCCTGTCGGGCTTCGAGGTCGTGGGGCTCGCGGAGCCCGACTACCCGATCCAGCCCAAGGAGCACGGTTCCGGCTTCTTGATGGCGAACCGCCATCTCTGGATTCGCACTCCGCGCCAAGCGGCGCTGCTGCGGATTCGGGCGACGTTCATCAAGGCCGCGCGTGACTGGCTGGACGGGAACGGCTTCGTGAACGTCGACACGCCGATTCTCACGCCGGCGGCGGTCGAGGGCACCACGACGCTGTTCTCGACGGACTACTTCGGCGAGGACGCGTACCTCACGCAGAGTGGCCAGCTCTACAACGAGGCGACGATCGCGGCTCTGGGCAAGACCTATTGCTTCGGGCCGACGTTCCGGGCCGAGAAGTCCAAGACGCGTCGGCACCTGACGGAGTTCTGGATGCTCGAGCCGGAGATCGCGTTCGCGGAGCTCGAGGACGCCATGGACGTGCAGGAGCAGCTGGTCAGCGCGATCCTGGCGCAGGTGCTGGAGAAGCACGCGACCGACCTGGTCGAGCACCTGGGGCGCGATCTCGAGCCGTTGCGGCAGATCGAGCCGCCGTTCCCGCGGATCACTTACGACGAGGCGGTGGAGCGGCTGCGCGACGGCGGTCACGACTTCGAGTGGGGCGACGACTTCGGCGCCCCGCACGAGACCTTCCTGTCGGAGCAGTTCGACCGGCCGGTGTTCGTGTACCACTACCCGTCGGCAGTCAAGGCGTTCTACATGGAAGCGGTGCCCGGCCGTCCCGAGGTGAGCCGCTCGGCCGACTTGCTCGCGCCGGAGGGCTACGGCGAGATCATCGGCGGCGGGCAGCGCTCGACCAGTCTCGAGCTCCTCGAGAGACGAATCGAGGAGCACGGGCTACCGCGAGAGGCGTACGAGTGGTACTTGGACCTGCGGCGCTTCGGCGCCGTCCCGCATGCCGGCTTCGGCCTTGGCCTGGAGCGGGCCCTGGCTTGGATTGGCGGCTTGGATCACGTGCGCGAGACCATCGCGTTCCCGAGGATGTTGGAGAAGATCTACCCCTGAGTCCGAAACGGACGATGGCGAAGCGAGGGATCGAAGGAGACCTTCATGAACCGTAAGAAGACCGCCGCAGTCGCGGTGCTGGCGCTCGCGCTGGTCGCGCTGCCGGTGCTCGCGCGGTCCGCGTCCGCGGCACCCGTGGCTACAACCGCTCGCCCCCTCGCCCCCGCCATCGGCTACTCGCAGCCCGACGGCAGCTTCCTCGCCGTATGGTCCGAGGACCGCGGCACCGGAACAGGCCTTGACATCTACGGCGCGCGCGTCACGCGCTCGGGTATCGTGGTCGGCAACGATATCCCGATCATCGTGGACGCAGGCAACCAGAGCGACCCGACGCTGGCCTTCAGCGAGGTCAGCTGCGCCTACCTCCTGGTCTACACCGACGATGGCAGCGGCATCACGCAGCCACCGACGACGCCAGGAGTCCCGACCCCGAATCCCGGCACCGCGTTCCCGACGCCGGGCGCAACCTCGACGGCGCCGATCCCGCCCCCGCCGCCGGCGCCCGAGGTAGACCTCGACGCGGCGCCGCAGGGCAGCGAGCCTCTCGTTGCCTCCGCCGTCGGAATCGTCGGTCTGAACTCGGTGGGGCCCGTGACTGCGGCGGGGTCGTTCGTTCCGCAGACAGCCGGTCTGTTCGAGCTTGCCCCGAACCAGCCGGCGCCGACGATCCCGCCACCGACCACTGGGCCGCCGCCAACCGGCGTGCCGCCGCTGCCGACGCCGCCCGGCACGCCAAACCTGACGCCGACCCCTGGCGGGCCGGCCGTGCCCCCGACGACGGCGGGCTCGCGCGACTTATGGGGCACGTGGATCTCGCCGTCGGGCATACGCTTCACGAACAAGTTCGCGATCGTGACGTCCCTGGCCGACGACACCTATCCCGACCTGGGCTACATCCGGCGCGGCGGTTCGGAGCAATTCGCGCTGGTGTGGCGTGAGGTCACCGGCACGGATGCCCAGATCAGCGTCATGCGCCTCGACGGCCTCGGCTACTACTTCGTGCCGTCCGCGAAGGCGGTTGTCATCGCTGGCGGCGACCTTGGGCGGCCGAGCGTCGCCGGGGAGCCGAACGCGGGCGACTACTTCGTGGTGTGGGCCCAGACGCCGACGGACAGCCCGGCCCGCGACATCTACGGCCGCAAGCTCAACGCCAACGCCTATCCGTACGGCGTGACGCGTGAGGTCGCGTCCGGCACCGACGACCAGACCTATCCCAGCCTGGCGTCGCTCGGCGCGGCCGGCGGCTACCTGCTTACATACGAGGCGCGCCAGATGGGCCAGGTGCCGGACATTCGCACGCGGCGCCTGAACCGGAACGGCGTGCCGATGCGTATCGAGTACAACCTGGCCGGCGGGCCCGAGTTCAGCTTCGCGCCGGACGTTGCGTCCAGCGACTCGCTTAGCACGCTGCTGCTCTGGCTGGACCGCAACGCAGCAAGCGACAACTCGATCATCGCGGCCGAGGTGAACCGCGACGGGCGACGCCTCAGTCCGGAGCGATTGATCGTCCAGGGTGGCTCGGGACCGGGCGCGGTGACGCCGATTGCGCCACCGCCTCCGTTCCCGACACCGCCGGGGCCGCCGCTGCCGACGCCATAGGCGAGTCGCCTGGCGCACGCGGAGCGGCGCGCCAGCACTAGCGGCTGACGCTCGAGCGAGCGTGACGCCGGCCCGTCGACGACGGGCCGGCGTTCTCCCCGCCAGACGATCAGCCCGGCCGCGGGAGCCCGTCGCCGCCCAGGTCGGTGGTGGTGGCCGACAGCATCAGCGTCGGTGGGTCGGTAGCGAGGAGATCGGCGGCGCCCGCTCTCGCGCCGGCGCTCCCAACGCGCACGCGCTCACGGACGAGGCCGCTGACGAAGTCCATCACGCTGACCACTACCACTATGCCCAGGATGGCCACCGACGCGGCACGCCAGTCGGTCAGGTTCATCCAGCGCTGCAGCACGAGGCCAATCCCGCCGCCCCCGACGAAGCCGATCACCGTGCTTATTCGCACGTTGATGTCCCACTGGTAGATTCCGAACGAGAGGTACGGCGGGATGATCTGCGGCAGCACAGCGTACACCACCGACTGCAGCCTGCCGGCGCCCGTCGCCTCGATCGCATCGAGCGGACCGGGGTCTATGTCCTCGACTGCCTCGCTGAACAGCTTGCCGAGGTTGGCCACGGTCACCAGCGTGATCGCCAGCACGCCCGCGAAGGGCACGCCGTAGCCGACCCACGCCGCGAAGACAGCGGCGAGAATGAGCGGCTCGATGGAGCGCAGCACGTTCAGCGCAGTGCGCGTGCCATAGTAGACAGCGTCGCCCGCCAGACCGCTCGGCATGATGTTGCGCGCCCCAAGCAAGCCCAGCGGCAAGGCGATCACAGCGCCGGCCGTCGTGGCCATCAGCGCCATCAGCACCGTCTGGATCAGGGCGCCGATCGTGACTCGCAACTGCTCGCTCGGCCTCGGATAGCCGACAGGCCAGGAGATTTCGGCCTTCAGCGCTACGGTCGCGCTGCCATCCGTCGCGCCTCCCCCGGCGAGGATGGGCCGCACCTCGAGCTCGGCTTCGAGTGCGCCGTCGGCGTCGGTGACGGCGGCCTCGACCGGCAGCTCGCGGCCGTCCGGCAGTGCCCAGGCGAGCCGAGCGCGCGCCTCGGGGCGGAGTCCGGAGCCCCGCACCACGAGCCAGTCGCCCACGTTGGCGCACGAGGACGGAAGCTGCAGGCTGCCGCCTGGCGAGCTCGCTGTCGCCGCGCCGGCCGGCTCGATCGCGCCGTCGGTTCCCGCCCAGCCCGTTTCGCCGGAGCACGGCACGGCCAGCGTGGCCGACACGGTCTCCGACTCGCGGTCGTAGGTGATCAGCCGTGGCGAGGCCAGCTGCATGGCGATCGGTCGGATCTTGCTCGCCTGGAGCGCAAGGAGGTCGGGCCGGAAGCGGACCGTGGTCCACGCCCAAGCCGTGAACAGCACGAGCCCGGCTGTCAGCAACACGCCGACGGCCAGCCGGCCGCGAGCCGGCAATAGCTTTCGCCCGCTCACGATGCGGTCGCGGACGGAGGCGCTCGCGAAGTCGAGCAGCATGACCACCACCGCGATGACCAGCACGGCCACGGCGGCCTCGCTCCAGCGCGACTTGAAGATCCACTGCTGCAGCAGGAACCCGATCCCGCCCCCGCCCACGAATCCTAGGATCGTCGACATGCGGACGTTGATGTCCCACCTGTACACGGTGAACGCCGTGAAGGCGGGGACCACCTGAGGCGCGACGGCGTATACGACGGTCTGCAGCCACGAGGCGCCCGTCGCGCGGACGGCCTCCACGGGACCTTCGTCGATCTCCTCGATCGACTCGGAGAAGAGCTTGCCCAATGCCGCCACTGAGTGCGCGGTCAGCGCAAGCGCGCCGGCGAACGGCCCCTGCCCGACCCAGACCACGAACACCACCGCGAGAATCAGGGGCTCGATCGACCGCAACACGTTCATGAAGGTGCGGGCCGCGACGTACACCACGGTCCCGAGAGGCGCGTCGGCCATCAGGTTGCGAGCACCGAGCACCGCGATCGGCAGCGCCAGCAGCGCGCCAAGGACGGTAGCGACGTAGCCCAGGGCTACGGTGACGGCCATGTAGCTGAGCACCAGGCGCAGCGTGTCGCTGGGGCGGAGCGGTCCGGGCGGCCCGGGCACCGTCGCCACCACCGCCTGCGACTGAGGGTGATCGGGCATCCGCTCGCGCACGTGCTGCGGGATCGACGAGACCGGCACCACGACGTCGACCTCAAACGCCCCGTCGCCGTCTGTTCGCGCCTCCGCGAGGCGCGAGCGCTCGCCGGTCGGCCCGACCCACGTGAGCTGGACCGGCCGGTCAGCCTCGAGCCCCGCGCCCCTAACGGCCAATGCCGCGCCGAGGGGCGCGCACGCCGGGCTGACCGAGACGGTCGGGGCACCCGGCTCAGGTGCCGCCCGTTCGGGCGGCCCGCCGGGCGGACACGGCGTCAGGACGCGGACCGTCATCGACACGTCCGCGAGCGACTCGCGCGTCAACAGGTCGGGCGTCAGCAGCTCCCTGAACAACGGCATTGCCCGCGGCAGCCCCGTGGCGAGGAGCCGTGGCGACGCTTCGGTGGCCTGCCAGCCTGCCAAGTAGAAGGGCAGCACTCCAAGCGCTATCAACCTGCCGACGCCCGGCTTGGCAGAGCGCGCGAGCGCCGCCGCGTCCAACGTCTGCACCACCCAGAACGGGAGCACGGCCAGCCACGCCGCCGGCTGGCCTAGCCACACCATGACCGCGACTGCGGAAATCGCCACGGCGAGGATCGCCAGCCCGCGATCACGCAGGCCGAGCGCGAGCTGCCCGGCGCCCGGCAGTGCGGCCGACAGCGCGGCGGCAGCCGACGGTGACACGCGTACCGCAGTGCTACCGGATCTCGACCGCAATCGCGTCCTCGCCGTAGATCTCCTTGAAGCGCGCGTCGTCGATGGCCGATGGCGAGCCATCGAACATCACCCGGCCGTCCTTGAGCGCGATGATGCGGGTGCCGTAGCGCCGCGCGAGGCTCAGGAAGTGCAAGCTGCAGAGCACCGTCACGCCGCGCTGCTTGTTGAGTTGCTCGACGTACTTCATGACGCTGTGACTCGTGGCTGGGTCGAGGCTGGCGACGGGCTCGTCCGCCAGCAGCAGGCGCGGCTCCTGCATCAGCGCCCGGGCGATGCCGACGCGCTGCTGCTGTCCGCCCGACAGCTCGTCGGCCCGGTTGTCGGCCTTGTCGGCAATGCCCACCAGGGCGAGGTTGTCGTGCGCCGCCTCACGCTCTTCGGCCGACCACAGGTTCAGAACGCTGCGCAGGGTGCCCACGTACCCCAGCCGCCCCGACAGCACGTTGCGGCGCACCGAGCTGCGCTCCACGAGGTTGAACTGCTGGAAGATCATGCCGATCCCGCGCCTGATCCGCCGCAGCTCCGACCGCGAGGCCGCCGTCACGTCGACCCCGTCCCAAACGACCTGACCCGAGGTCGGCTCGACCAGACGGTTGATGCATCGTAGCAACGTGCTCTTGCCCGAGCCGGACAGACCGATGATCACGACGAACTCGCCCTCGGCCACGTCGAAGCTCACGTCATCGAGCGCCACGGTGCCGTCGTCGAACACCTTCCGCAGGTTGCGGATCTCAAGCACTGGTCACCTCCGGTCAGGTGCGATGCACAGCGGGGAGGGCAATGCCCTCCCCGCAAGCCGCGCCGGCGGCGGTGCGCGCCGATCGGATCGCACCGGCGCGCCTGTGCGCGCGGGCTCACCGCCTTCGATCAGGTCACTCGTTGGCGAGGTCCTCAATGTTGACGCCGGCCTGGTTGAGCGTGGCGCGGAAGTCGTCGTAGAACG
>JBJYWW010000147.1:0-10062 GCA_046259645.1 Anaerolineae bacterium | reverse complement strand
AGCGACGCGCCCGCGGGCCGGCGCGTGCACCGGGGTGCCGGGACCGCCGCGGAAGTCGCTCCCGGTGTGACGCCTGACCTCGGTTTCGCCGTTGTAAGACCGCACGGCGCCGAACGCGGACGACAGGGTTCCGGTCACCGGCCGCGTCCATGCCCCCGACCACGCCCGCTCGGGCGACACGATGGACCAGACCTCGTCTCGCAGCCGGGCCGTCTCGCCCTCCGCCACGGCGGCGTCGAGCAGGCGCTGGCGCTCGTCGTCGAGCGTGAGGCCCTCCTCGTCGAAGACCGCCATGTACACGACGAGCGTTATGCTTCGGGCATCCGCGTTCCCGGCGCCGTCGATCGCGGTGACGTGGATGGCGTGCTGTCCGGGATTCGTGTCCATCGGGACGCCGAGCATGCCAACGAACGTGTCCTCCGACGTGCGGATCAGCGGCAACGTGGTCTCGCCCAGGGCCCCGACGGCCTGGACCGCGCCGGGGGCGCGCAGCCGCAGCAGCACGGGGTCGCCCTGGGCGACCGCCGGAGGTGATATCACCAAGGGCTCAGCCGGATCGATGGGCACTGGGGTCGGGGTGAGGGTGGGCGGCGGCGATGGTGTGGCGAGCGTGGGGATCGTGTCCTCCGCGCGGCGCAGACTGACGTAGCTCGCGCTCAGCCAGCCCTGGCTCTCGGACGGCGATCGAACCGCCAGCCACGAGCCGTCGTGAGTGCGACCGCGGATGGCCACAGGAGTGCCCTCCCCGACCACGTCGACTATCGGATGGAGCGTGTCCGGACCAGCGCGCAAGTTGAGGGAAGGCGCCACGACGAACGCATCGGCCGGGAACGTCGGCGTCGGGGTGGCGCTCGGTGTCAGCGTGGCGGTCGCGGTGAGCGTGGCGCTGGGCGTCGGGGTGTCGGTCGAGGAGCCTTGCGCGGTCGGCGTCGCGACTGGCGCACGGTTCGCGCCGGAGCAGCTGGTCGCAACCGCCAGACCTGCGCCGAGAAGCAACAGCAGGGCGGCGGCCGGCAAGCACCGACAGGGCCGGCGCGGCAGCAGACTGCGCCCGCGCCATGATTGACGCGGACGCTCGGGAGGGGCGCCTCGAGGTCTCATGAGTCTCACGATAGCGGATGCCGCGCGGAGGTAGCGGAAGGAGTCGTCTCGGGCAGGCGCCGCGCCGGGCGGTGCTCCGGCGGCTCCCAACAACGAGAGCCGTCGCGGCGACGTCGCCACTCTCGGAATTCTACGACCGCGCCTTGTGCGGCGGCAATTGAGACGCGCGTCTGGCCGGCATCGGCGCCGAGCGTGCCGGCCCGGGAGGCTCTATACTGATGATGCTGATGCGCGTTGCCGGCATGCTCATGCGCGTCACCCGTGCGCGCCGCGGCTCAGGCGCGTCACCCGCGCGCGCCGCGGCCCAGGCGCGTCCGACGGAGCGCTTGTCGGGCCCCACGCGATGGCGATCCCGCCTCTCACATACCCTAGGTTCACGCGAACATGCGCCCCAAGACCGCTCTGTCGATAGCCAGCCTGGTGCTTGTGGCGCTGCTCGCCGCCGGAAGCGCGCTGGCGGTGGCGACTCGCTCGCCCGCGGCGGCCGCGATCCGGGCGCGATCAGCGGGACCGGCGGCGCCTCAGCAGGAGCCGGAGATCGAGGTGTGGTTCGTCGAAGGCTGCGGCGGGACGTTCGGGATCGGCGATGAGCTGCACCTGCAGTACCGGTCCAACGTCACGGACTGGGCCGACATCCGGCGTATGCCCGACGAGGAGCTGTTCGTGCGCGATCTTCTCGCGGCCGGGGTCACCTACGAGATCGTTGGTCCCGTGACGGGGCCGCCTGGCCAGTGGTGGATCCTCGGCCGGCTGCTTACGTCGGGTGCCGAGGGCACGTGCCCGTACACGACGACCGCGCGCGCGACCGCGGTGGCCAGCCCTACATCGACGGCGAGCGCCAGCCCCAGCGCTAGCTCGACTGCTAGCCAGACAGCTAGCCCGACGACGAGCACGGTGGCCAGCCCCACGGCCGGCTCGACCGCGAGCCCGACGACGAGCCCGACGGCGACACCAAGCCCGACGGCGAGACCAAGCCCGATGGCGACACTAAGCCCGGCGGCGACACCAAGCCCGCTGCCCGCGGCCAGCTCGACGATGGATGCATCGCCGGCGCCGACGGACGCGGCGACTCCGACTCCGACCGGAGGGCTGCCGGGCACGGTGTGGCTGCCGTACTGCGCGTCACGAGTGGCGGCGCGGCGGATCGCAGGGCCGGCGGAGCCGGGCTGACCCGCTCCTGTGGGCGGCGACCTGCTGCTCTAGGCGCCGCGCGGCAATCGGGTCGGTGGCGTTGGCCACCCGATGCACACGCTATAATCGGCCCTGATGGCCGAGAACTACATCGCGCGCGGCGAAGGTGAGTCTGGGCGCGCCGGCGCGGCACCCGAGCGCTCCGGCGCGGGCTCGGAGCGCGCTCGCGTCGTGTTCATGGGCACGCCCGACTTCGCGGTGCCGACGCTCGAGATGCTCCTCGACCTCCACGAGGTGGCGGCCGTCTTCACGCAGCCGGATCGCCCAGCAGGACGGGGGCGCACCCCACGTCAGTCGCCCGTGAAGCAGTTGGCCCTCGAGCACGGGGTCGCGGTCATGCAGCCGACGTCGCTTAGGAAGGACCCCGGCGCCGTCGCCGCCTTGCGCGACCTCGGGGCCGACATCGTAGTTGTGGCGGCGTACGGGTTGCTGCTGCCCCAAGATGTGCTAAACGCAACGCCGGGCCGGGCCGTTAACGTCCATGCGTCGTTGCTGCCTCGCTGGCGGGGCGCGTCGCCCGTGAACCACGCCATACTCGAGGGCGACGCGCGCACCGGCGCGACGATAATGCTGCTGGATGCCGGCTGGGACACGGGGCCCATACTCGCGCAGCGCGGCACGACCATCGGACCCGATGAGACGGCCGGCGAGCTGACCGACCGATTGGCCACGCTGGGCGCCGACTTGCTGGCCGAGACGCTGCCGGGGTGGCTGTCCGGCGCGATCGATCCGCTCCCGCAAGATGACGCCGCGGCAACGCTAGCGCCCCGACTGGAGAAGAAGGATGGCTGCCTCGACTGGCGCCTGCCGGGAGCTGCCTTGGCCCGTCGCGTGCGAGCTCTTCAGCCCTGGCCGGGCTCGTTCACCACACTGCCGGGCGGGGAGCGCCTGAAGGTGCACCGCGCAACCGCGATCGACGAAGTCGACCCTGGCCCTCCAGGACTTGTCGTCGTGAGCGACGATGGCCTGGCTGTGGTCGCTGGCCGCGGCCTTCTGCGGCTCGACGACGTCCAGGCAGCCGGTCGCCGACGGGTGACCGGATCCGAGTTCGCGCGCGGCCGCCAGGCGCTCGCGGGCACCGTGCTCCCAAGCTGCGAGCCGAGCACATGAGACGTGCGAACCTCGACAGGTCGACCCGTGCCGGCGCGTGCCGGCTCAGCTTGGGCGGGCGCCAGCTGGCCGCATTCGTTGCCGTGTGCGGCAGTCTCGCGCTCTTGCTGCTGGCGGCGCCGCTAGGTGCCAGAGTAGGCGGCGTCGTCGGCGGCGCGCCCGGCGCGGCGCGCGTAGCGGCAGCGCAGGGGCCGGGCACGCCGGAGTTCCCGACGCCGCCGCCGACCGAGCCGTTCCCGACGCTGGGACCCGACGTGCCGACGCCTGGGCCGCACACCCCGACGCCGACACGGTCGCCCGTCGAGACGCTGCCGCCCGTGACGACGACGAGCACAGTCCGAGCGACGGCGACGAGCACAGCCCGAGCGACTGCGACAGCGACCTACTCGGGGACGGAGGAGCTTACACCGACGCCGTCATCGCGCTACACGGCATACGCGCCGTACGTCGCCCGCAATCACGACCCGTTCGCGCCGGTCGTCACGCCGCAATGGCAGCCGGACGTAGTCCGAGAGGACTCGCGCTAGCCGTGCCCGGGCCAGTGCTGTGGTCGGACCTTGGGCGGCGCCCGTACGTCGACGTGTGGCGGCTGCAGCGGGCGCTGGTCGAGCCTCTGAAGCGCGGCGAGGGCCCCGACAGGCTGCTCCTGGTTGAGCACGAGCCGGTCGTGACGTTGGGGCGGAGCGCCGAGGAGGAGCACGTGCTGGTTGGGCGCGCCGGGCTCACCGAGCGAGGAATCGAGCTGCACAGGGTGGAGCGAGGCGGCGACGTCACCTACCACGGCCCGGGACAGCTGGTCGGCTACCCGATCCTAGACTTGCGCCGACACCGCAAGGACGTGCGGTGGTACAGCGAGTCGCTAACCGAGGTGATGGTGCGCGCCCTGGCGCGGCTGGGCGTAGTGGCCACGGCGCGCGGCGGGCGCGACACCGGGGTATGGCTGGCGGACACGAGGTCGCGGGAGAAGATCGGCATGCTGGGCGTTCGAGTCGAGCGCTGGGTCGCATACCACGGCTTCGCCCTCAACATCTCAGCGGACCTGACGCCGTTCGACCTGATCGTGCCGTGCGGCCTCCCCGGCGTGACGACGACGTCGGCCGAGGCGGCGCTGGGCCGCGATGTCCCGATGAGCGAAGCGAGGCAGGCGGTGGTAGCCGCGTTCGCCGACGTGTTCGGCGTTGTCCTGCAGCGCGCCGACTCGAGCCAGTTGGAGGCCGTCGCGTGAGCCGCCGCGCCTGGCGGCTCGGCGCCGGGCTCGTCGTGGTCGCCATCGTGGCCTGGACCTGGCTGCTTGGTGTGGTGGGCGCGGCCTACATGGGTGCGGCTGCTCGCCACCTGATTGACGGCCGGGCGGCGGCGTCTGGTGGCGGCCCCAACGTGGTCGTCAGCACGCCCCGCTCGCCCAGCGAAGGCGTCGGCACACCTGGCACGTCCGGCGATGCGACTGCGATGCCCGGCTCGGGGCTCGACGCTGCGCCGGACGCCCGGACTCCAGTCCACGATGGCCTGTCGGCCGCTCCGCGGCGACAAGGATACGCGGGCGCGGACGAGCGCACCGCCACCCAGGCCGAGGCGGGGCCGACGCCGGTGCCGCCCGTTGACTACCCCGATCTGCCGGACGTGTCGGAGAGAGCTCCGCTGTCATCGACGGACAGGTTCGACGTCCACGCCGCGGAGCCGGATGACGCCTTGCTGCTGGACCTGGCGGCTAGGTGGGCGCCCGAGCTCGACGAGCTCTATGCCGCCGGCGCCGCCAGAGTCGGCGGCGTCCCGGGGGACACCCGCATCGACGTGGTGTTCACCCGGCGCTACGCGGCGCGGTGCCCGGCTAGGGGACTCGCCGCGCCGCTGGCGGCGGAGCCGTACATCGCCGTGTACGTTGACGAGCGGACGAGCGACGAGCAGATCCGAGCGGTCTTGGCCCACGAGATGGGACACCATCTGACCATCACCGACGGCTACGTTGGCGACGGCGTCCTGACCGAGGGACTGGCGAACTGGGTGGCGGAGGAGCACATGCTCCGCTGGCTGGGCATCGCCGGCTGGGACGATGCCGTGCGTGACTACATCGCGACAGGGGAGTACGTTTCGGTCGTCGACGAAACGGCCCTCAGCCCGAGCGCCGACGAGGACTGCATCGAGCTTCGAGACAGGGTGTACACCATCCGCACCGCGTTCGTGGCGTGGCTCATCGAGCGCTACGGCCTCGAGACCGTTCTGCACATGCCCGCGCGTGAAGCTCAGGCCGATGGCGGTGACCACGGGGGGAGCGGCGGCCAGCAGGAGCGAGCCGCCGGCGAGCAGGAGCGTGCCGGCGGCGAGGCGGCCGTGCCCGGCGGCGGCAGTGCCACGGCCGGTGGCGTGCATGCCGTGCCCGGTGACGGCGACGAGGCTGCTGACGCGGAAGGGCACGGCGAGCGCGAGCTCGTGCCAGACTACGAGGCTGCCACCAGCAAGAGCCTGGTCGAGCTGGAAGAGACGTGGCTGAGCGAGCTACTCGAGGGAGGCACATGACCGACACCGACATGGCAGCCAAGTTGCTCGACAACGCCCGCGCCGCCCGCGTGGTGCGCGTGACGGTGGCCCAGCTGAATGCGACGGTCGGGGACGTGACGGGCAACACTGCGCGCATAGTCGAAGTGCTCGGGCAGGCGCGTGAGCTCGGGTCGGACATCGTGGCGTTCCCTGAGCTGGCGGTGTGCGGCTATCCGCCCGAGGACTTGCTGCTCCGCCCGTCGTTCCTGGCCGCCAACGCCGAGGCGATCGCGCGCATCACGCCTCACACCGTCGGCCTTACGGCCATCGTCGGCTTCGCGCACCGCGACTTGGATGTCTACAACTCGGCGGCGGTGCTGCACGACGGTGTCGTGGCCGACGTGTACCACAAGGTTCTGCTGCCCAACTACAGCGTGTTCGACGAGCAGCGCTACTTCCGCGAGGGAGAGCTGGCCCCCGTGTACGTTCGCGACGCCGTGCGCGTGGGAGTGAGCGTCTGCGAGGACATGTGGCACCCGTCGGGTCCGCCGCAGGCGCAGGCGCTGGCCGGGGCGGACATCCTGGTCAACATCTCGGCCTCGCCTTTCTTCGCCGGCAAGGCGCGCGAGCGTGAGCGCATGCTGGCTACCCGGGCCGCCGACAGCGTCGCGTTCGTGGTCTTGTGCAACCTGGTCGGTGGCCAGGACGGGCTCGTGTTCGACGGCAACAGCCTCGTAATCAACCCCATGGGCGATTTGGTCAGGCGCGGCGCGTCGATGGCAGAGGACGTGTTCACGGTCGACGTCGACACCGAGATCGTGTTCCACGCGCGGCTCCTGGATCCGCGGCACCGCAGCGTCGACACGCCCCAGGCAGTTGCCTCGACCACCACGATCTCGCTGCCGGGGCTGCCGCCGCAGGTTGGTGAGTCGCCGCCGCTACCCGAGCGCGAGGACCCTGAACCCCTCGACGGCATGGCCGAGGTCTACGCCGCACTGGTGTTGGGCGTCCGCGACTACGTGCACAAGAACGGCTTCGAAGACGTCGTGATCGGGCTGTCCGGCGGCATCGACTCGGCGCTCACGGCGGCCATCGCCGTGGACGCGCTGGGTCCCGAGCACGTGCTGGGCGTGACGATGCCAAGCCGCTACTCGTCGGCATCGAGCGTCACCGACGCCGAGGACCTCGCGGCCAACCTCGGCGTCGAGCTGATCACCGTGCCGGTCGACGATGTGTTCCAGGCCTATCTAGACTTGCTGGTCCCCTACTTCGGCGACCTGGCCCCGGACGTCACCGAGGAGAACATTCAGCCGCGGATCAGGGGCAACGTGCTCATGGCCCTGTCCAACAAGCTCGGGCACCTGGTCTTGACCACCGGCAACAAGAGCGAGGTCAGCGTGGGCTACTTCACCATCTACGGCGACAGCGCCGGCGGCTTCGCGCCGCTGCAAGACGTGCCGAAGACGTTGGTCTACGACTTGGCGCGCTGGCGGAATGAGCAGGTGGACGGCCCTCACATCCCGGACCACTCGATCTCCCGTCCGCCGTCGGCCGAGCTTCGGCCGGACCAGTTGGACGAGGACTCGCTGCCACCGTATGACGTGCTCGACGCGATCCTGGAGGCCTACATCGAGGACGAGCGCGGTCTCGACGAGATCGCCGAGCTCGGCTTCGAGCCCGCGGTTGCCGAGAGAGTCGCTCAGCTGGTCGACCGCGCCGAGTACAAGCGCCGGCAGAGCCCACCTGGGGTGAAGATCTCGGAGCGCGCCTTCGGCCGCGACCGGCGCATGCCGATTACCAAGCGGGACAGGACGCGCTGGCTGGCCGACGACTAGCCGTCACGTGGCGGTGACGAAGCCGCCTTGCGGCGTCGAAGACGTCCGTCGTGCGGCCGTGCCGATAGCCGCCGGGCGCCGGCGCCGATAGACGTCACGCGCCGGCACAGGACCGCGGCTGAGGCGGCTGCCGCCTAGGGGTAAGGGTACGGGTAGGCTTGGGCCGGCGCCTGCGGCGTCGGCGCGTCGACCCGATGCGGTGTGGGTGCTTCGCCACCCGGCACGAACGGCTCGCCGTCGACGAGCACCTGCCGGACCACTCCGCGACCGCCGCCGTCGACGGCTACCTCGACACGCAGGCTGTCACCCCGCGCCCGTTCGATCTCCCTGCCGGTGCCCTCGGGCACGAAGTAGCTCTCGATCCCGTACTCTACCGCCAGCGTCTGCTGAGGTGCCGCGCCGAAAGTCGATTGCACCGTGCCGCGCAGCGTCGCCTGCCCGTACGCCAGGTCCGGAGCGCGCCGCGCGACGGTGACCGCGTCGTAGACGCCGGTTCCGTCAGGCTCCAACACGACGTACACGGTGTCGCCGGCGGCGAAGGTGCCCAACCGCGAGCCGAACGCCAGCTCGCCGAGGTCCAGGCTCGAGATCTCGTACCTGAGAACCACGTAGTCGCCGCGGAACAGACTGCGAGGATCGACAGGAACGGTCCTCAACATGATCGTGTCGCCGGTCAAGACCGTGCGCTGCTTGGATAGGCCGAGTCCAGCCAGGACTAGGAACATAAGCCCCACCGGCAGCCAGAAGCGCCACTTGACGTCGATCTGCATGGCTTCCTCCTCACGCCGACCGGATGCTGGACAGCATGCGCCGGCGTGATCGCTCGAGCGCCAGGCTGCCTACGATCAGGATGAGCCCGCCAGCCATGAAGAATACCGACCGAGGCATCAGGTCCCAGAAGAAGTCGAAGTACCTGGCGATGACGCCGACCGCGAAGAACAGCAGCCCGATGTTCACGGCGTAGGGCTCGGCGTTCAGGTAGCCGACGGCCACGATGCCCAGTGCGGCGGCGAAGTACACTAGGTTGAAGAGGATCGCCGAGCCGCCGAAGCTCGACGTCCCGAGTCCGGCGAGCACCGCGATGACCACCACCGCCAGCGCTTCCCAGGGCAACGTCGGCCTGTCGGCCGTCAGTCGCAATAGCAGGGACGCCCCGGCGACCGCGGCCAGCGCGCAGAGCGCGATCGCCCAGCTCAGGCCCGACGACCCGGTGGAGGCGCCGGACAGCCAGCCGTCGACCTCCCACGTGGACCCATAAGTCATGACGTGCAGCGCCGTCATCGCGACGATCATGCCGATGCCGCGGTACGTCCCGCCGAACGGAGCCCAAGGCGACGGCGAGAGGCCGTGTTGGTAGCCGAGCGCCACGTACGCCAATCCGGCAGCCAGGTAGATCGCCAGGAAATCGACGAGGCTGCCGTCCGAGCTGCCGTCAGCCATCACCCAGCCCAGCCACAGCAGGAACGTGAGCAAGCCGAGCCCTAGGAGCCCGCGGTGGGCGAGCGTGTACGCCAGGGGAAGGACGCCGATTGTCCACAGCAGCACGCCGACCGGATTGTCGGCGTTCATGTTGAAGATCTGCATCGTCAGGAAGATGCCGGCGCCGTAGAACAAGGCGCCGAGCAAGATCAAGCTGTTGCCGACTCGAGGGTAGTTGCCCGGCCGGTACCGCAGGTAGTAGCCGGCGCCGAAGGCCGCACCAATGGCGGTCCAGATCAGCGCCACCTTGCTCCACGGCGGGAGGGTCTCCCAGTTGGCGGCGAAGAATAGGATGGCTCCGAAGCCGAGGAGAATCGCGCCGAGTGCCGACACCACCGCGATCAGCCGGCCCGGACCCGTGTGCTCCTCGGCCACCTCGTCCACCGGCACGGGGTCTATCTGCAGCGCTGACTCGCGCTGCGGCGCGTACTGCGCGAGGATCTCCCGCGACTGCTGTTCGGTGATCATCCCCGAAGCGCGCCAGCGACGAATCTCGCCTGCCAGCCACTGCCAGCGCGAGCCCGAGATCGCGGTGGGCACGTCACCGCTGACCGATGCCGTCTCGTTCATGATGCTGACCTCCTGCCCCGCCACCGAGCAGATGCCGGAGAAGCCGCCGAGCGCTCACTCCCGCAGGCGATTGCCCATGCGTCCCAGTCGGCGGGGAACTACAGTCTCGTTCTAGTCAGTCGCCTGACTGAGGATACCACGACGCGCAGCCGTCTGTCAAGAGGCCGCTGGCGACGCCGCACCCGGGCGCTCACCCGTGCGAGGGCCGATCAGGGCTTCTCTGCAAGCGGCAGGTGCAGCTGCAGTCCGCCCTGCGGCGTCGGCGTTGCCTCGGCCGCGGTAGGCGTCGGGCTGGGCTCGG
>JBJYWW010000146.1:0-10464 GCA_046259645.1 Anaerolineae bacterium | reverse complement strand
CGGGCCTGCCGGCCGAAGTGCGGATAGGCGTCAGGCGGGCCGACGAGACGCTCCAGGCCCACGCCTGGGTCGAGCTGCGTGGCGAGGTCGTTGGCGACCGATCCGACATAGCGCACACCTTCAAGCCGCTCGAAACAGGCGGTGACCTGCCGCACGGCGCGGTGATCAGCGCGTCAACCGCTGTGGTCCCGTCGCCGCAACGATGACCTGACGGCGACACCAAGCCATCACCCACACGCGAGGACGAAATCACATGGACGACCGAGACCAGTCTCAGCCTGACCCCGCCGGCCCGCTGGCGACCGTGGCCGAGCCCGTGAGCCTAACGCGCGTGGTCGACGAGACCGTGCTGCTCGACTCCGACAGCGGCGTGTACTACGGGCTGAACGCCTCCGGCGCGGACATGCTCGACCTCGCGCTGGCCAAGAACAGCCTGACCGAGGCCGTTGCCGCGCTCGGAGAGCTGTACGAGGCCGACGCCTCGGACCTGCGAGCGGATCTCCTCGAGCTGCTTGCCAGGCTGTCCGCCGCGGGATTGATAGACGTGCGCGCCGACTTGGCGCGTGACATTGAGCCAGCGGCAGGGCGACAGGCGCCGCCAGAGTGACGTGACGCGCTTCCCGCAGCGCGGCGCGGGCGTGCTGCGCGAGCTCTTCAGCGGCCGCGCCCCGGCGTGGCCGGACCTGACCCTGGCCGAGTCGGAGGAGTTGCTGGCCGCCCTCGAGTACCATGGCGCGGCGCCACTGGCGCACGAGGCGGTGTGTCGGGGCGGGGCCAGCGGAGTGCCGCCCGAGGTGATCGACCGCCTTCACCGCGCGCACCTGTCGACCGCGGCTGAGAACCAGGTCTGGCTGGCCGAGCGCGGCGCGGTGCTCGACGCACTGCACGGCGCCGGGGTGACCGCCGCGCTGCTCAAGGGCGCCGCGCTCATGGATACCGTCTACTCCAGCCCCGGGCTGCGCCCGATCTCGGACATCGATCTGCTGGTTTCGCCCGCGCAGCAGGCGACGACGCTGGCGGCGTTGAAGGAACGCGGCTACGAACGGGCGGTGACCGATGCCGGGCCGTTCGAGCACCACGTGCTGCTGCACGGAACCGGCGCCGGCGGCATGCCGGTGGCGGTCGAGGTCCACCGACGGCTGTTCGCGTCGCCGCCGTACGACGCAGTGCTGCCGACCGACGATCTGCTGGCGCGGGCCGAGCGCGGCGAGGACGGCGCGCTGCGGCTCGCGCCGGCCGACGCCTTGGCACACCTGGCCGGGCACCTCGTGCTGCAGCACGCGCGAGGCGAGCGGTTGGTGTGGGTCGCCGACGTCGACCGGCTCGTCAGGCGTCACGGCCACGAGCAGGACTTCTGGTCTGGCGCCATCGAGGTGGCCCGCTCGAGCATGCTGCTGCGCAGCCTGGGCGATGCCCTGGTGCTGGCCACGCTGTGGTTCGCCACGCCGCTGCCCGACGACGTCGCCGCGGTCCTCGATGCCGAGCCGCCGATGCCGGCAGAGGCCGCCGCCTACGCCCGGATGCGACGGCGCGCGCCCGTCGGGGCCGAGGGCGACCGGCTTCTCAGCGATGTCCAAGGGGTCTCCGGCTTGGCCGCGAAGCTGCGTTTCGCGGCGCTGCACCTGGCCCCTCCGCCGCGAACGATGCGCGAGTGGTACGGTCTTGACCGCTCTTGGCAGCTACCCGTATACTACGCGCGCCGCGCCCTCCGGGGGCTCGCGCACATCGCCCGTCGCCCCTTCCGCGCCGGATCCTCTGGCGCCCTCGAATCCCCCGAGCTCTGGATGATCGATCATGATGCGTGAAGCGCTGATCTGGATGTCACGTTCCCAGGCGATGGGCCGGATGATGACCACGAACCCCATCGCATGGTCCGCGGCCAGCAGGTTCGTCGCGGGCGAGACGATCGAGGAGGCCATCGACGTGGTGCGCCGCCTCGCCGGCATGGGGCTCATGTCCACCTTGGACTACCTAGGCGAGAACGTCACCGACGAGGACGAGGCGGTGCGGTCGTGCGACGCCTACCTCAACACCATCGATCACATCCGGTCGTCCGACGTCGAATCGTGGATCTCCCTGAAGCTGACCGCGCTCGGCTTCGACATATCGGATGAGCTGACCGAGGGGCTGCTGCGTCGCATCATCGAGCACGCCGCCGACGGTGATCCCGCGATCTTCGTGCGCATCGACATGGAGGGCTCACCCTACACGCAGCGCACCCTCGACATGTTCTACAAGGTGTTCGAGGACTACAGCAACGTCGGGATCGTGATCCAGTCGTACCTGTACAGGAGCGACGACGACGTCGAGACGCTGGTCGGCAAGGGCGCCGGCGTGCGGCTCTGCAAGGGCGCCTACTCGGAGCCGCCGTCGATCGCCTATCCCGACAAGAAGGACGCCGACGAGGCGTACAGGCGCCTGACCGCGCGGCTGTTGAGCGACGAGGCGCGGGCCAACGGCACGTACCTCGGGGTGGCCACGCATGACGAGGCGATCATCGAGTGGACCAAGGGCCACGCTGCCGACAACGGCATTGGGCCCGACGAGTACGAGTTCCAGATGCTCAACGGCGTGCGCCGGGATCTTCAGCGCAAGCTGGTCGCCGACGGCTATCGGATGCGGGTGTACGTGCCATACGGCACGCACTGGTACCCGTACTTCATGCGTCGCCTCGCCGAGCGGCCCGAGAACATCATGTTCATGGCTCGGAACATGGTGCGCGAGATCGGCAAGTAGAGCAGGGCGCCGGACCATAGACCGAAGACTGGCCGCCTCGCTGGTCGCGGCGGCGCTGCTCCCGGTGCTGGCTGGTTGCTCCGAGCCCGTCGCCGGGCAGCCGTCGCCGACCGCGACGCTCAATCCTACGACCGCGGTGTCGCCGACCTCCGAGCCGTCGGCGGCCGCCACGTCATCGCCCGAGTCGTCGCCGACGGCAACACCCGGCGCGCCGCGTGTGCTCCTGCCGTGGGTGGCGAGGCGCGCGTCGCTCGCGTCTGCCAAGACGCGGGCGTGGGGGCTGCAGTTCTCGCTGGAGGACGACCCCGAGCTGTACGCGGCTTACGCGGCGGTGGAGTTGCCGCGGGCGCGCAAGCTCGGTCTTCGCAGCGTCCGGACCAACCTGCGCTGGGACCTCGTGGAGCCAGAGCGGACAACGGGTCCGGGCGAGCTCGACTGGCGCTTGTACGACGAGCGGCTGGCCACGTACTCGACCGCCGGGTTCGACGTGATGGTCACGCTGGTGGCCTACCCGGCGTGGGCGACGCGCTACCAGTGCGGCATGGAGCTGCTGCCCGGCATGGAGCCCGAGTGGCGCGAGTTCGTGCGCGAGGCCGCGCTGCGGTACAGCCGCGAGCCCTATCGCGTGGCCGCCTGGGAGATAGGCAACGAGGTGGACGGCAAGACCGCGGTGGTCGACGCCGACTTCGAGCGCAGCGAGGACTGGGGCGGCGGCCAGCCGACCACGCCGTACGGTGGCTGCTGGGGCGACAGGGCGCCGCAGTACGTCGAGTTCCTGAGGGCCGCCTACGAGGAGATCAAGGCTGTCGATCCCGACGTCCTCGTCACTCACGGCGGGCTGGCCAACGTCGACTTGTTCGACCACTTCGGGTACGACCTGTTCCACATGGACTTCCTCGACCGCTTCCTGGAGGCGGGCGGTGCGGAGTACTTCGACTTTTTCAACTACCACTGGTTCCCTGACGTCGACCCGCGCTACCAGCCGCCGGGTCCGGTCAAGCACCGGCAGCTCATGGCGAAGCTGCGGGCGCACGGGGTCGACGTGCCGGTGTGGCTGACCGAGACGTACCGGCTCAGCGACCCGACCCGGCCGGACGGGGAGCTGGGGCAGGTCGACTTCGCCACGCGCGAGGTGGTGGAGATGCTCGGCTTCCCCGTGATCGACCGCGTGTACTGGTACGGCTGGGTCGATTTCCCGGCGCGCTACAAGCCGGAGCCCAACAAGCCCGACCGCGGCGCTGTTCGGGCGGATCACTCCGCCAAGCCCGTGGTCAGTGTGCTGCCGTACACCATCCAGCACACCGCAGGGCGCCCGACGAACATCTCGACCGACGCCGTGAGCGGCTACAGGTTCGCCTGGCCGCGCGAGCGGCGCGAGTACGTTGTGGCGTGGCCACTGGTCGAGGGCGGACCGGTGACGCTCGAGCTGCCGGCGGCGCCCGGCTCGCGCGCGCTGGTGACCACGTTCCCGCGCGAGATGCTGCTGGCTGGCGAGTGCTGCACCCAGACGGTGGTCGAGGAGCGCGACGGCGTGATCGTGCTGACGATCGGCGGCGGGGCCGATGAGGTGTTCGCGGCCATCGACCGCTGACCAGCAGCGAGCCGCCAGATCCTCCAGCCATGCGGGCTCGTCCGCCGAGATGGTGCCGACGTAGCGACGAGATGGTGTCGACGTGGCGACGAGGTGGTGCCGACGTAGCGGCGAGGTGGTGCCGCCAGGTCGACGGGCCCCTGATGACCCACCGTCGTCGCCGACGCCTGCTGTTGAACCGCCGCAGGGCCGGTGATAGAATCGCCCGCTGATGGTCCGGCACCCGGTCGGGCCCACTCCAGCAAGGTCTCTCGCCTGCACATGACAGCCGCCTTGGCCGACATCGCGCCCACTGTCACGCTCTTCGCCACCGCGCTGTTGGTGTTGACCGTCGACGTGCTGCTGCCGCGCAGCGACGTCCGGCCGCCCGCTATCCTGTCGGTAGCGGGTTTGGTTGCAGCGCTGCTGCTGGCGGTGCGGCAGTGGTCGATCGCAGTCGGGGCGCCTGGCGCGACCGGCGTCGGCTCGGGCGGGATGGGGCTCTCCGGGTCGACCGCCGCGTCCGCGGGCATGGTGGCGGCAGACGGGTTCGGGCTGTTCGTGACCGTGCTGCTGGTGTTGTGGGCGCTCCTCGTCGCTCTGCTCACCATCGGCTTCGCCGGGCGGCACGAGCACGCCAGAGCGGAGATGTTCGTCCTGCTGTTGCTGGCGACGGCGGCGATGACGCTGTTCGTGCTGGCCAACGATCTGGTGCTGCTGTTCCTGTGCCTCGAGACCTTCTCGATAGCGCTGTATTCCCTGTGCGCGGTCCGCCACCGGGACCGCTACGGCCAGGAAGCGGCACTGAAGTACTTCGTGCTGGGCGCCGTGGCCGGCGGCTTCACCCTGTACGGCATCGCGCTGCTCTATGCGACGACCGGGTCCACGCAGATCGACGCGATCGGGCGCTACGTGGCGGCCTACACGGGCGAAGTGCCGACGACGATGTACGCCGGGCTGGCGCTGCTGCTGGTCGGTCTCGGCTTCAAGGTGGCGGTGGCGCCGTTCCACCAGTGGACACCCGACGTCTATCAGGGCGCGCCAGTCACGGTCACCGCGTTCATGGCGGCGGCGACCAAGACGGCCGCCTTCGCGGTGATGCTGCGCGTGCTGTGGACAGCGTTCCCCGGCCTGGAGCAGTCGTGGGTGACCGCCCTGGGCGCGATCGCGGTCCTGACGATCGTCGTCGGCAACCTGACCGCGTTGGTGCAGTCCGATATGAAGCGCATGCTGGCCTACAGCGCGATCGCTCACGCGGGCTACCTGCTCGTGGCGGTGATAGTCGGCACGCCGGAGGCGCTCACGGCCGCGCTCTTCTATCTGCTAGTGTACGCGGCGATGAACATCGGGGCCTTTTCGGTGCTGTCCGCGATGCGCCCGGAGAGCTGGGCCGGCGGCGACGAGCGCGAGCCGGTGCAGCTCGATGACCTGCGCGGCCTGGCCCGGCGGCACGTCGGGTTGGCGGCCGCAATGGCCTTGTACCTGTTCTCGCTGGCCGGGCTGCCGCCCACCGGCGGCTTCCTCGCGAAATGGTACCTTTACGACGCGGCCATCGCCGACGGCTTCGCCTTGCTGGCCCTCGCGATCGCCCTGGGCAGTCTGGTGTCGGCGTTCTACTACCTGCGTCCCGTGGCCTACATGTTCATGGCCGAGCCGCAGGTCGACGACGAGATCAGCGTCAGCATGCCCGAGGCGGTGGTCGTCGCGACCACGGCGGCGATCGTCGCCTTTGCGCTGCTGCTGGCCGCTCCGCTGGTCGACGCCGCCCGCGCGTCGGGCACCGTTGGCGCGATCGAGGCCGCCGAGGCCCCGGCGGTCTCGGATGACGCGCCGCCCCCGATGTACTTCTCGCCGCCCGAGTTCGAGAAGGGGCGCAAGACCCGCCCGTAGCCACGCCGGCGCTCGGCCCGAGGGCGCCCCAGGGGCGCGGCCCCTGACCGCTGTCATGGCGCTAGGCCGCTGCTAGTTGTTAGAATCCGGGCGATTCCCCGTGCACCAAACGCCCACCGCGGAGAGACGCCATGACCGCCGAGCAGCTCCAGGCCTGCATGCAGGCCGACGGTCCCCTGCGACCCACCTTCTGCTCCATTCCAGCGTGGGGCCAGATCTTCATCTACGTGTCCGGGGTGCTCGCCGCGCTCATCTTCCTCTTCGGCGTCTACCGGCACTACCGGGCGTGGCGGGCGGGGCAAGACTCGGACCTGGCGCGACATCAGGTGCCGTTCGGAACGTTGGTCGGCCGCTTCGTGCGGTACGTCCTCGGTCAGCGGGCTACTCTGCGGCGGCTCTACCCGGGCGTGTTCCACTTCGCGATCTTCTGGGGCTTCGTGCTCCTGTTCATCGGCACGGCCCTGGCCACCGTCGACTACGACGTCTTCCATCTGTTCTTCGACTCCCGGTTCCTCGGCGGCGACTTCTACGTAGCCTACGAGCTGATCCTGGACACCGCGGGCGTCGCGCTGACGCTGGGGCTCCTGCTGGCCATCTGGCGGCGCTACATCACCGCGCCGCACCACGTGATCGGCGCGTGGGACTTCGTCATCTGGAGCCTGTTGATCGTCAGCGTTACCGGGTTCGTGGTCGAGGGCATGCGCCTGGCGATGTACCCCGTCGACTGGGGCGTGTACTCATGGGTTGGGCAGGGCATCGCCAACCTGCTCGCGGCGCTGCCGGAGTCATTCCAAGGTGACTCCGCCGTCAACATCTACCTCACCTTCTGGATGGTCCACGCCGTGGCGGCGCTCGTGTTCATAGCGGCGATTCCCTTCACCAACGCCGTGCACATGGTCTCGACGGCGATGAACTCGCTGCTGCAGTCCATCGAGCCCATCCCCGCCGGCGCGGCGCTGCTGCCGATCGACATAGAGAACGCCGAGTTCTTCGGCGTGGGGCGGCTCGGTGAGCTGACGCAGAAGCAGCGACTCGGCATAGACGCATGTACGCGCTGCGGCCGCTGCGAGCTCATGTGCCCCGCATACGCCAGCGGTACCCCGCTCAACCCGAAGCAGTTCGTGGTCGGGCTGTCGGAGCTCCTGCGCGACGAGCTGGACACGCCCACATGGTCCAGTGGCGCGACCGGCAACGGGGCGGCGACCGGCGGCAACGGAGCCGGCGCGGCCGGCGCTCTCGGCGCCGACGGCGAGGTGCCGGTGATCGTCGGCGAGGGCCTGGCGGTTGAGCCGGGCGTGCTCTGGGGCTGCACGACGTGCCTGGCATGCGTCGAGGTGTGCCCTGCGTTCATCGAGATCGTGGACGACATCGTCGACATGCGGCGGTATCTCGCGCTCACCGAGGGTGCCATCCCCGGCACCGGCGGCGTCACGCTTCGCAACATGACGACGTCCGGGAACCCCTGGGGCTATCCACAGGAGGCGCGCGTCGAGTGGTCCGAGGGTCTCGATGTGCCCATCGCGACCGAGGGGCAGCACTACGACCTGCTCTACTGGGTGGGCTGCTCGGCGTCCTACGACCAGCGCAACATGAAGATCGCCCGCTCCATGGTGAAGCTGCTGAACGCGGCCGGGGTGTCGTACGCGATCATGCGCGAAGAGCGATGCACGTGCGAGAGCGCGCGCCGCATGGGCGAAGAGTACCTCTACCAGACGGCGACGGAGGAGAACGTCGCCAACCTGGCGAAGTACGATTTCGATCGCGTGCTGTGTCACTGCCCGCACTGCTACAACACCATCAAGAACGAATACCGCCAGTTCGGCGGCGACTACCCGGTCGTGCACCACTCGCAGCTGCTAGCCGAGCTCACGGCCGCCGGCAAGCTGCCCGGCGTGGGTCGACTCGACAAGCGCGTGGTGTTCCACGACTCGTGCTATCTTGGACGCTACAACCGTGTGTTCGACGCGCCTCGGCAGGTGCTCGACGCCGCCGGGTCGAAGGTCGTCGAGCTGCCGCGGCGGCGCGAGGAAGGGTTCTGCTGTGGCGGCGGCGGCGGCAAGATGTGGTTCGAGGACGAGCAGTTCGCCAAGGGCGTCGAGCTGTTGAGGATGGAGGAGATCGTCGAGGCCAACCCCGACGTGGTCGGCGTGGCCTGTCCGTTCTGTCTGACCATGCTCGACGACGCGGCGAAGGCGATGACACTCGAGGACGTGCAGGTCAAGGACATCGCGGAGCTACTCGCGAGCGTCCTGGTTGAAGGAGACTGAAATGGGTGGTAGTGATCCGCAGGTGACCGAGCAGCAGGTCATGGACGCGCTTGGCAAGGTCGACGACCCCGAGCTGGGCCGCGACTTGGTGAGCCTCGGGATGATCCGCGACGTCAAGATCGACGGAGGCGAGGTGACGTTCACGGTGGTCCTCACGACGCCGGCCTGTCCGCTGAAGAGCCAGATCGAGGCCGACTGCCAGGCGGCTGTCGGCGCTATCCCGGGCGTGACGAAGGTCTCGGTGCTGTGGGACGCGCAGGTCCGTCAGGACGCGCGGCTGGCCAACCAGGTCGACCTCGATGCCAAGAACATAATCGCCGTCGGCAGCGGCAAGGGCGGCGTGGGCAAGAGCACGGTGGCGGTGAACCTGGCCGTCGCACTCGCCCAGCAGGGAGCCTCGGTGGGCCTGATGGACGCCGACGTGTACGGTCCGAACATCCCGATGATGATGGGCGTGCCGCACGAGCGCCCGGTGTCGCTCGACGGCAAGAAGATCGAGCCGGTAGAGGCGCACGGGATCAAGCTGATCTCGATCGGCTTCCTGGTGGACGACGCCACGCCGATGGTCTGGCGCGGCCCGATGCTGCACGGCGCCATCCGGCAGTTCCTGGGCGACGTCAACTGGGGCGACCTCGACTACCTGATCATCGACCTGCCGCCCGGCACCGGCGACGTGCAGCTCTCCCTGACGCAGGCCGTGCCGGTCACGGGCGCGGTGGTCGTGACGACGCCGCAGGACGTGTCGATCACGGACGTGATGAAGAGCGTCGCGATGTTCCAGCTGGACGATATCAGGGTGCCGGTGCTGGGCGTCGTCGAGAACATGAGCGGCTTCGTCGCGCCCGACACGGGCAAGCGCTACGACATCTTCGGCGTTGGCGGCGGTCAGCGAATCGCGGACCGGATGGGCATCGATCTGATCGGCCAAGTGCCGATCGACCCGGACGTGCGCGCGGCGAGCGACGACGGCACGCCGATCGTGATCACACGGCCCGACGCCCCGGCGGCGAAGGCCATGTCGGAGATCGCGAGCGAGGTGGCGGCCAAGGTCAGCGTGCTGAACGCCAGGCGGCACGCCGAGGACGGCATCGACCCAGATCCCGACCTTCGCGTCGTGAAGTAGGGGGATCGCCGCCGCCCGCTAGCGCTGGCGGGGCCCACGGGTGCTGACGGGTCCCGCTAGTGCTGGTGCACCCGCTAGTGCCGCCGCCGCCGGCCAGTGCTGGCGGCGCCCGCTAGTGCTGCCTGCGCGCCGCCTCGATGGTGTCATCGGCGGGCTCGACGGCCTTCCAGTAGGGCGGGGTGACGGTCCGCAGCCCGAGCGGATCGCCTGCCGAGCGCGCCACGAACGCGAATGGCACGAAGACCGTGAAGTAGAAGACGGTCATTGCCACGCGCGCGATGGCGTCGCCCAGCAGCTGTCCGAACGCTCGCCACAGCTCCCAGGCCCGGCGCGGTCCGACGAGCAGGGACAGCACGGCGAAGACCGCGGCGACTGCAACGACCAGCTTGAGCAGCAGCATTGCTAGAACAGCGAGTAGATGAACGGCCCGACGCCCGAGGCCGAGGCGAACACGAGCAACAGCCCGAAGCCGAGCAGGACGACAACCATCGGGACCAGCCACCACAGCTTGCGCGACCACAGGTAGCCCAGCAGCTCGCGCGATGTCCCCGCGTTGGTCCACATGTTGCGTAACAGCTGCACAAGGAGTCTCCAGTCGTCTTGGCCGCGTGCTTCGGCGCTCCCGAGCGGTCCGCCCACGGCGCTGCGCGCCCTCGCCGGTCAGGCGTTGCGCGGCGGGCACCATCTCACGAGGGCGGCGGCCGCCGCTGCGCCACCCGTTATTGGAGCCCCGCGCCCACGATTTGGGCTCATCACGCCTCGCCGCACGTGGCGCCGCGCGAAGGCGCCCGTCGCCCGATCGTTAGGCGACGCCGGTCGGTGGTTGATCGCCGCGCGAAGGCGCCAGTCGCTCGATCGCTAGGCGACGCCGGTCGGCG
>JBJYWW010000145.1:0-8683 GCA_046259645.1 Anaerolineae bacterium | reverse complement strand
GACGAGCGGGTCGCCGCCGACGGCGTCGTCGTGCGCGCCCTGTCGGCGACGAGCGTGGACCGGCTGCGCGAGGCGATCGCGGAGCGGGGCGCCGAGGCGGTGGCCGTCTGCCTGCTCTTCTCCTATCTGTACCCAGAGCACGAGCGCGCTGTCGGCGAAGCGCTGGTTGCCTTGCCAGAGGCGCCGCACGTCTCGCTGTCGATCGACGTCCTACCCGAGGTCCGCGAGTACGAGCGGGCGAGCACGACGGCAGTCAACGCGTATGTCGCGCCGGTGGTATCCAGGTACTTGCGGCGGCTGGAGCGCGCGGTCGCTCCGCGACCACTCACCGTGATGGCCTCGCACGCCGGGACCCTGAGTCCGGGCGAGGCCGCCCGACTGCCAGTGGCCACGGTGCTGTCCGGTCCGGCCGCGGGCGTCTCCGGCGCTCTCGCTCTCGCGTCCCGCGCGGGTCGTGACCACCTGGTCACGTTCGACATGGGCGGCACGTCCACCGACGTGGCGCTGTGCGACGGCGCGGTGCCCTACGCCGCGACGGTGCGCATTGGCGGCCTGCCGATCAACCGCGAAGCCGTCGACGTGCACACCGTCGGCGCCGGCGGGGGGTCGATCGCGCGGGCCGACGAAGGCGGAGCGCTGCGCGTGGGGCCGGAGAGCGCCGGCGCCGTGCCGGGACCCGCGTCGTATGGCCTGGGCGGACGTCGGGCCACGGTCACGGACGCCAACGTTGTGCTGGGCCGGCTTCCGGCAGGCGTGCCGCTGGCGGGTGGGCTGCGGCTCGACCGGCGCGCCGCCGCCGACGCGTTGGCGGAGGTCGGCTCCGCCCTGGGGCTGTCACCCGTCGAGGCGGCGCTCGGGACCATCGCTGTGGTCAACGCCACGATGGAGCGCGCGCTGCGAACCGTGTCTGTCGAGCGCGGCTTCCCGCCCGAGGAGTTCACGCTCGTGGCGTTCGGGGGTGCCGGGCCGCTCCACGTCTGCGAGCTCGCGGACGCGCTGGGGGCGCGCGACGCGCTGGTGCCGGCGGTGCCCGGCGCCCTGTCGGCGATCGGGCTGGCGACATCGCCGTCCGTGACCACGACTTCGCGGTCCGTCGTGCGAGCAGCCGACGCACCGGCGCCGGACTACGGGCAGGTCTACCGTGCGCTCGAGGACGAGGCACGGGAGGCGCTCGGTGGTGCCGACGTCGACTTCGTCGAGCGGACCGCCGACCTGCGCTATCGCGGACAATCGTGGGAGCTGACCGTGCCGTGGGCGGACCGCGGGGTGCCGCTGGACGCGTTCGCCGCCGCGCATCGACGGAGGTACGGCTACGATCGTCCCGGTGAGGCCGTCGAGGTGGTGACGCTGCGGATCCGATGCGGACGCGACACCGCGGCGCCCCTGCCCGGGCCGCCGCCGCTCCGCACCTCGCCCGCCACGCGCGCGCAGGTCGTGCTGGCCGACGGCTCGATGGTTCCGGCACGGGTGCTGGACCGTTGGTCGCTCGCGCCGGGAGAACGACTCGAGGGCCCGGCCGTGATCTGCCAAGAGGACGCCACGACCTTCGTCGCCCCGCGCTGGTCGGCGACCGTCGGCGCCTACGGCGACCTCTTGTTGAGTCGCGTCGGCTGAGTCGGCGCCGCCAACGTCGGGGCAGACGACGGCCGACTTGCTCTTGACTGGACAGGGACACGCATCGTGTTATCATATTGCAGCTTCAGCATTCCGACGCTTGCGGAGAGGACACCTAACAAGGAGTGACATGATGAGGAAGTTGGTCCTGCCCCTCGCGCTGATCGCTGTGTTCGCGCTCGTCTTCGTGGGCGCGGCTGCGGCGCAGGACGCACAGATCACCACCGTGAACGGCCAGTTCGTGGGCGACAGGGGCGGCTCGCACGTCGAGTACACTGCGGCGATGCCGCAGAACACCGACGTCAGCGTGTCGGTCGAGTACAGCCCATGCGGCGACGCTTCTGCGCTCCCGCTCGTCGTGTACGCCAACGACGGCCAGGTAATCCATGGCTACGAGGACGGCCACTGCCGCAAGACCGCGGCGTGGAACTCGGCCGGCGGAACCGAGGCGACCGTCAAGTTCTCGAACTACCTTCACGGCGTAGCGCTCTACTACGTGCTGACAGCCGAGGGCTTCAACGTCGAGACCGCTACGATGACGACCGTCACCGAGCCCGTGCTGGCTGAAGCGGCCGCCATGGAGACCGAAGAGGAAGCCACGGAGACGGAAGAGGTCGCCATGGCCGAAGAGGAAGAGGCCGAGGGCGAGGGTATCGACGCAGTGGCCGTGGCGGAGAAGGTCTTCGCAGCCGGCGAGGCTGTCGGCATGCTCGAGGCAAACGCCACGACCGGCGAGGTGCTCGGCACCAACGGCGGCGGCCACAGCAAGTACCAGATCGAGCTCATGGGCGGCAAGCCCTACGGCGCGATCATGTCGTACGCGATGGACGTGGGCGGAACGTGGCCGGCCGTCAACTTCAAGGTCTGGGGCCCGAGCGGTGGCGTCGTTGCCGCCGGCGTGCCGTCGCAGCACGGCAACCTCCGCACCGTCGACTTCGTCGCGCCGGAGGACGGCGTGTACACGGTCGATGTATACAACTACCACTCCGGCCACACGGCCTACTACACGATCACCGGCATGCCGTTGCCCGCGGGCATGAGCATGGAAGAAGAGGTGGTGACCGAGGTCGAGGAGCCCGCGATGGTAGAAGAGGAAGACGAGGGCTAGTCGTCACACCGCCGGCTGGTGCTGAAGCGCCGCCGGTAGCGACAGAGGCCACCGTGCCCGGCGCGCAAGCGCCGGGCACTTCTCGTTCCGGTCGTGGCTGTGTCCGGCCCCGCCCGGATGACCGACCCCGCCGGTCCACCGCCGACGCGGGAGCCGCCGCGGGCCGATCCGGACACGGCAGAGCTCCCGGAAGGTCGGACCGACTCAGCAGATAGACGTAACATGGGTCCCACGGCCGTATCCCGGGCCCGCGAACTTCCGTTCTTATAGGTCAGGGAGTGACAGCCACACGGTGCCAGCACGCCAGCGCCGGCCACGAGCCTGCCAAGCGCCGGTGGGACATAGCGGCCACCGATCGCATAACGGCGATCGGCCTTGCAGCCCCAAGCCGCGCATCCGCGTCTCCCGCGCGCGGCAAGCAGGGACGGGAGGAGAGCTGGTGACGTGCATCGCGGCGCAAGCCGCACCGTGTGCGGTGCCAGTGACGCCAATGCTTTGTCGTCTCGGACAAGTGCAATGCCGGAATTGAGAGCCCGGCTCTTCGGAGCGCCTCACATCGTCGTAGGCGACGATGTGATATCGGTCCGATCCGGCAAGGCGCTGGGCCTTCTCTGCTACCTCCTTGCTACCCGCCAGGTCCACTCCCGGGATCGCCTTGCATCGTTCTTCTGGCCGGACGTCCCTGAGCGAAAGGCGCTGGCCAGCTTGCGCACCGCGCTGTACGACGTGCGACGCGCTCTCGGCGACCACGCGGCTGACGTTCTACTGGTGGACCGGACGCGGGTCGGTCTGCAGCCCGGCGCGGAGATCGAGCTCGACCTAGCCGCCGTCGAGGCGGTAGGCGCGACGGAGGGCGAGGTCCTGCCGGAGACTGCGCTGGCCGCCGTGGACGCATACGCCGGGCCGCTGCTGGACGGCGTGAGCTTGAGCGACGCCTACGACTTCGATGACTGGTTGTTCCTCGAGCGTGAGCGGCTGCTCAACATGTTCCTCACCGCCCTGTGCCGGCTGGACGAGCACTACACGGCGCTCGGCGACCACGATCGGGCGGCGGAAGCGGCGCGTCGCGTGCTGGCCGAGGATCCGCTGCGCGAGGACGTGCACCGGTCGCTGATGCTGCACCTCGCGGCCTCGGGGCAGCGGGCAGCGGCGATGAACCAATACGCCACCTGCGAGGCACTGCTGGCGAGGGAGCTCGGCGTCGCGCCGCTGCCGTCGACCAGAACCGTGTACGAGCAGATACGCGCCAACGAGGCGCCCGTCATCGACGTGGCTGGACCGGCGCCACTGAACAGGGCGGCTGCGTCACGCGTGCCGCACGCCGGGACCGACCCGCTGGGGATGCTCGAGGCCGGGTCCGCGCTCGTGGGGCGCTCGGAAGCGTTGCGGGGCCTGCGGGACGAGCTCGAGGCCGTCGAGGACGGTCAGGTGCGGTTCGTCGTCATCGAGGGCGAGGCCGGCATCGGCAAGACCAGGCTGGTGGCCGAGCACGCTCGCGCGCTGGGCGACGGCGCCACTGTCGTCGTCGGGCGCTGCCACGAGTCGACGAGGGCCGAGCCCTACGGCCCGGTCATCGACGCGCTGCGCAGGGCGCTGCCTGCATTCGACCTCGGCTCGCTCAGCGTTCCCGAGGTGTGGCTGCGGGAGATCGCACGCTTGCTGCCCGAGCTCGAGGGGCGCCTGGCCGTGGGCGCCAGCGCTCCGCTCGACGGGGTGCGCGATCGCGACCGGCTGTTCGAAGCCGTGCGCGTGTTGATGTCGGCGCTGGCCGGCGAGCGCGCGTTGGTGTGGGTGACCGAGGACGTCCACTGGTGCGACGAGACGTCGCTCAGCCTGCTGTCGTTCGTGGCGCGCGGGGTAGATTCCGGCCGGGTGCAGCTCGTCGTCACGTGCCGTGGCGAGGAGATCGGTCCCGAGCGGCGCGCCGTGCTGCGCCGCCTCGCGCACTCCGGGCGTCACGTCGCCTTGACCGCGCTAACGGTGGAGGAGTCGGCGGAGCTGGTCGCCGCGGTCTCCGGCTCCGAGGAGTTGCCGTTGCGTTTCGGCGGGCGACTGCACCGGAGCACTGGCGGCAACCCGTACTTCCTCATCGAGACGATTCGGGCGCTCTTCGAGCAGCGATCTCTGGTCGCCGAGGGGGAGGCGTGGGCGACGGCGGCAGGGTCGGCCGAGAACGAGTATGCCGCGCTGCCCGTGCCGGAGAGCGTCGAGCTGATCGTATCGTCGCGCCTCGAGCGACTCAGCGACGACGCGCGTGCGCTGCTGGAGAGCGCGGCTGTCCTGCGCCGCGACTTCGCGTTCGATCTGGTCCAGCCGGCGTCGCGGCTATCCGCGACCGAAGCGCTGGACGCGCTGGACGAGTTGGTGCGTCTCGGGGTAGTGACCGAGGTCCACGCGGACGGCTCCGGCCTGGAGGCCAAGTACGACTTCACGCACGCGCTGGTCCGGGACTACGTTTACGGCTCGCTCACCGGCGCGCGCCGGCAGTTCCTGCACCGCCAGGTGGCGGGGCTGCTTGAGTCGGCTCAACCGGTGGCGGCCGACCGCGTGGCGTACCACTACCTGCGCGGTGGAGTGCGTGACCGGGCGTGTGCATGGTCGCTGAGGGCCGGTTCGGCGGCGCTGGCGGTGTACGCCGGCGAGGACGCCCTCGTGCACTTCAGGTCCGCCAGGGAGCTGGCCGTCTCGAGCGAGGAGGAATACGCCGCGGTGTCGGGGCTGGGCCGGGCCTTCGTGAGCTTGGGGCGGCACGAAGAGGCGATCCGCAGCTTCGAGGCGGCGTTGCCGAAGGCGCCGGACGCCGAGGCCGCCGCGGATCTGCACCGGTCCGCCGGCCGGGCTCACGAGAGGCGCGGCGCGTTCGACCATGCCCTGGAGTCATACGCGTCGGCGCGCAAGATGCTGCACGGGCGGCCGCTGTCGATGGCGTCGGTGCGGATCGCCGACGGCTTGGCCACCGTGTACGTGCGGCTGGGTCGGTGCGAGGAAGCGGTCGAGCTGTGCCGCGACGGCTTGCGCTGGCTAGGCGAGCATCCGGACGAGGACGGGGCGGCCGAGGCCGAGGCATGGCTGCGGAACACACTGGGCATGGCGCTGCTGCATGCTCGCGAGTACTCGTTAGCCATCGAGAGCCTCCAGCTCAGCCTGGCGGGCAAGCGCCTCCTCGGGGACCGCCTTGGCGAGGCGACGCTGCTGAACAACCTCGGCGTGGTCCACTACCACTGTGGCGACGACGAGGCGGCTCGCGAGCAGTACTCCGAGAGCCTCGCGATCAAGACCGAGATCGGCGACCGGTACGGCCGAGCGATTGCGCTCACCAACCTCGCGCTGATGGAGACGCACCTCGGGCGACTGGACGAGGCCGAGTCCTTGCTCGAGGATGCCGCGGCCGCGGCCGGAGCCGTCGGCGCCGCATGGCTGGTGCCGGAGATCGGGCGGGTGTCCGCGCAGCGCGCGCTTGCTGCCGGAGATCTCGCCCGTGCCCGGGAGCAGGCGGAGGGCGCGCTAGCCGCCGCCGAGGACCTCGGGGTGCCGGCCTTCATCGGCGTGGCGCACAGGGTGATGGGGCTGGTGAAGGCGAGCGACGACGGTGACCAAGAGGGGGCCGACGCGCACTTCGAGACGAGCCTGGCCGTGTTCGAGATGCTCGAGAACGAGCACGAGCTTGCCAAGACGCACGCTGCCTACGGCGCGAGCCTCCTGGATCGCGGGATGGGCGAGGCGGCGGGCGAGCACCTGCGCGCTGCCCTCGACGAGTTCACGCGCAGCGGAGCCACCGGGCGCGCCACGCGCCTGCGGCCGCTGCTAGATCGCGAGCGTTAGCAGGCCGCGGCGGCGCCGCCTACTCCAGCGCCGGCCGGCCTAGCGGGCTTGCGCGACCGGCCCGCCGCGAGCCTCGGCGACTGCCTCCTCGACCACGCTCGGGGTGTACGTGTCGAACTTCAGCGGATCGTTGTAGCCGATGCCCGGTCCGTACACCGCCAGCAACGGAATCCCGACCCACTCCAGCTCGCGCAGCTTCTCCTTGCCGGCCGGGTTGTCGCCCGTCAGATCGACGCGCATGGGCACGACGCCCGGTCCGTTAAGGAGTGCGGCGATCTCGTCCTGGTACAACACGCCCGACTCGAGCGCGCGGCAGTTGAGGCACCACTCGGCGGTGAAGTCGAGAACGATCACGTCACCGTTCTCGACCGATTCCTCGAAGCGCTCCGGCGTGTAGTAAGTCCAGTCGACCGGGCCGTGGCTGGTCAGGTCGCGCGCTGCCAGGATGCTGAGCACCACGGCGACGACGGCCAGCGCGGCCGTGATGGCGCGCGCGCGGCTCGAGTCCGAGATCTGCCACGTGCGGTATGCGAGCCAGACGAACGCGGCGACGATGAAGAGCGCTACGGGCCACCAGTACATTCGGCTCGGCGGGTCGGGCGGGCTCTGCAACAGCGCCGACAAGGCCAATCCCACGAAGAAGGCCGCCACGCCCAGCATGATGAGCCCGAGCACCTGCTTCACGAGGATGCTGGCCGGTCCGCTCCGGGGAACGCGCGCGACGAGCTTCGGCTGAGCCGACAGCAGGAAGTAGGGCAGGGCCATGCCCGCCCCGATGGCGGCGAACGTGACCATCGTGATCTGCGATGCCTGTGTGGCGGCCCATGCCGACGCGGCGCCCATGAACGGCGCGGTGCATGGCGTCGACAGCACCGCCGTCATGATCCCGAACAGGAAGGCGCCACCGACTGTCTCCTGGTCGGCCCGCACCGCGTAGATCCGCTGCGGCAGCGCGACCTCGAACACCCCGAACATCCCCACCGCCATCACGGCCACCACGATCCCAACCACCAGCGAGAACCAGCCCGTCTGGAACAGGCTGCTGATTGCGTCGAAGCCGGCGACGAAGGCAATGGCGCCGCCCAACACCAGCCAGAAGGCGACCACGCCGAGCGACATCACGGCGCCCAGCACGAGCAGGCGCCGCGCATTGCCGGCCGACTGGCTGAGACCCATGATCTTGAGCGGGATCACAGGGAGGACGCACGGCGTGAAGTTCAGCAGCAGTCCACCCAGGGCGGCAACGAGCAGCAGCAACGCCATGCCGGCTGGGCCGCGAGGGTCGATTGCCGCCTCCCAGCCGAACACGTTCAGCTCAAGGGCCTCGACATCCTCCGCGGTTACGGCCACGGCGCCCTCTCCGGTCACGTTGTAGCCGCTCGCGTCGAACCCGGTGAACAGCCCCGGCTCGTTCGACTCGGCTTCCACACCGACACCCGCCGCCACCAGCTCGAGCGGCACCGTGAGGTCGAGCTCCTGTGGCCAGTAGCACGATGTCTCGTCGCATGACTGATACGACACCTTGAGCCCGACCTCGGCGACACCGGGCGCCGCGTCGGCAGGCAGGATCAGCGGGACGTAAGAGATCGCCTCGCCCGTGTACGAGACCAGCTCGAGCGGCTCGAGCGTGTACATCACCGTCACGGTCTGAGGCTCGGGATACTGGATCTGCCGCACTTCGGTGCCCGGCGGCACGGATACCACCTGGATGTCGGTCGGGATGGCGGGGAAGTCGGCGCCGAGGGCGTCCGGGATCACCGGCTCGTGCGGCCACGAGTGGAAGCCCTCCGCGTGCGACATCACGACGGCTATCACCACGGGATCACCGGGGTGGGCGACGGAGCTCTGCGGCACCGCGCGCACGTCGACGTGCTCGTCGGCGACTCCAGGCTGCGCGTGCGCGGCGCCTGGCGCGGCGAAGGCGCACGCCGCCGCCACCGCGAGTAGGGTCAGGACACGGGCGCCCGGAGCGCCAACGACGCGCGACAGCCCTGGGGCGGCGCAGCGTGGGTCGCGCCGGTCGAGGTCGAGCCTTCGCGAGTGCGGCAGTGGGTCGTGTCCGAGCATGGTGGCCTCGTCTCCGTCGTGGCTGCTACGTTGCCGTGCAGGGTGCGTGGGCGCCCTCCGCGCGGCGCCGGC
>JBJYWW010000144.1:0-4260 GCA_046259645.1 Anaerolineae bacterium | reverse complement strand
CGGCGGCCTGTTCGAGACCGGCGCCGGCGGCTCGGCGCCGAAGCACGTGCAGCAGTTCTTGCAGGAAGGGCACCTGCGATGGGACTCTCTGGGCGAGTACACGGCTCTTGTGCCCGCGCTGGAGCTGGTGGCCAAGCAGACCGGCAACCAGAAGGCGGCGGTCCTCGCCGAGACGCTGAGCGAGGCGATCGGCGAGTACCTCGAGGACGGTCGGCTCCCGTCGCGCAAGGTCGGCGAGATCGACAACCGGGGCAGCACGTTCTACCTGGCGCTCTACTGGGCACGTGCCCTCGCCGCGCAGACCGCTGACCCCGAGCTGCGGAAGCGGTTCGCACCGGTCGCGGCCGCGCTGGGCGAGGCCGAGGAGCAAATCGCCCGGGAGCTGCTCGAGGCCCAAGGCGAGCCGGTGGACCTCGGTGGCTACTACATGCCCGATCCGGCGAAGGCGGAGGCCGCGATGCGCCCGAGCGAGACACTCAACGCCATCATCGACGCGCTGTAGGGGCGTTCGAGCGGCGAGCGTGCGGGCGGCCGACGCCTAGCCGGGCCGCAGCCCGATGCACATAGCGAGAAGACGGGCGGCCCGTTGGCCGCCCGCCTTTGCCTACCTTGGCCGCGGTTTGACCCACGGCACGACGACCTACTGTGGCTCGAGGTAGTAGCTGCCGTCCTCCGTGCTCGAGGCCTCGGCCGACCAGCCCTCGGCGCCGTCTGCCTTCTGCACGTTCCACCACAGGTGCGCGCCGTCGCCTTCGAGGACGCACTGGGGGCCGCCCACGACGACCAGCGGCGTGCCCGCCGGCAGCGTCTCGTAGATCTCCTCCGCCAGCCCCGGACCGGCCCGGAAGTGCAGGTAGACGGTCGTCACCGCGTCGTCGCCCGGCTCCAGCCGTGCCGGCTGGGCCACGTCCACGCACGACGCGACCTCTTCGTCCACGGCTTCCTCGTCCTCGGTCTCCTCGTCCGATGGCACCACCGCGATCCACTCGCCCGTCTCGGGATCGAGGCGGAACATCGTCTCGCCTCGGCCGTCGACCATCACCCAGTCGCCGTTGATGTCAAGCACGGCGTGCAGCTCGTCGAGGCGCGCCTGAACCTCGTCCGGCACGACCAGCTCCCACTCGGTGCCATCGTCCGACAGCCTGAACAGGGCGATCCCGTCGGCGGTGAGAATCTCATCGCCCTCGACCTCGATGCCCTCCACGCCCAGCACGACGTCAGGGAGATCGGGCAGGTCGGCGATGACGTCCTCTTCGGCGCCCTCGTCGGCTTCTTCGCCCTCTGCTTCGTCGACGTCTTCGCCCTCTGCCTCTTCGCCGGCTTCGGCTCCTTCGCCTGCTTCCTGGCCTTCGTCGGCCGCCTCTTCAGCGCCTTCCGCGCCTTCCTCCGCGACGACGTCCACCCGGACCCACTGGTGCGCGGCTGGATCGAGCTCGAACGTCGGACCACCGTCCACGCCGACCAACGCCCACTGCCCGGTGGGCAGTAACGTAGGCGTCACGCCCTCGCCGACGATCGCCAGCACGTCGGGCGGCACGACCGGCAACCACTGGGCCATGTCGACGTCGAGCTTGAACGCCGGTAGGTCGTCGGCGCTGAACAGGAGCCATGCCCCGTCGTTACCACGTCCGGCGGCCAGGGCGCCGAAGCCCGCGCCGATCCCTTCCGGGATGATCGGCTCCCACGACAGCCCGTCGCCGGACAGCCCAAAGAGCGCTTCGCCGTTAGGCGTCAGCAGCTTGCCCGCGGCGACGTCGAGCTGCAGGCTGGCCAGCTCCGCCGGAATGTCGGGCAACGAGACGTCGACGTCGAGCCCTTCGCCGCCCTCCGCCTCACCAGCGACATCCGCCGCCACCGCTTCGGCCGCATCTCCGTCGGTGCCGGTCGCCACCGCCTCGAGGTTGGTGTCGCTCAGGTTCGACCAGACCGCGAGGAAGATCAAGACCACCGCCACCACGAACTTGAAGCCGTCGTAGAGCGGGATGAACCTGCTGTTTCTTGCCACGACCGGCCTCCTACTTCGCGACGGCGAGGCGCCGCGCCTGTGCGATGATGTCGGCCTCGTCCACGATGTTCTTGGTCTGCTCGCCGAGGATCTCCTCGAACGCTTCCTGGCTGAGCCGGCCGAGATCGGCGTACGTGGAGATCCCGGCATCATGCAGCAGACCGTTGATGACCGGGCCGATGCCGTTGATGGCCTCGAGGTCGTCTCCTTGAGGGTTCTCCACGCTGTCCGCGGTCACACGGGCTATGAAGAGGACGCGCTCGGGATCCACGTCCTCCGACACGTCAGCTCCGGCGATCGCCTGGTATCGCGCGACGCCCAGGGCCGCCAGCTGCGCGTACGTTCGGATCTTGGCGTCGTGCAGCTTCTTCTCAACGGCCTGGTTGATGCCATAGATCGCCTTGAGCTCGTCCGCCCTGTCGACCTGTCGCTGCGCCTCCGCGCCCGCCGCCGCGCCTGCCGCCGCGCCAACCGCGGCTGCCTTCTTCGCCGTTTCGCGCCTTGCAGCAGCCGTCTCGATGCTCTCGAGCTCGGCCACCCGATCTTCGAGCGCCGACTTCGCGGCCTGCAGCTTGGCCTCCCGCTCGAGAACCGCCTTCAGCTCAGCAGCCGCGTCAGCCGCCTCCGCTTTGGCCGACTTCAACTGCCCTTCGAGCTCCTTGGCCCGCTGCTCCACCATTGATACATCGACGCCGCCGGTCTTGTCGCGCCAGTAGACCCAGTCGATCACCCACTCGATCAACCAACCTGCCAGCAAGCCGACGATCAGCGCAGTTGTGACGCTCATGCACCTTCCCCTTGTGTGACGTCGCTCCGGTAGTTCGCATCGACGCGGATCGACGGGCAGCCGAGCCGCCACTAGATACCGCGCCCAACGTTGAACAATATCGGCGATCGGGTGGCGCGCGCAAGTCATCCCGCGCCCCGCCGGCCGAGGTGGCGCACCGCGCATCACAGATGGCGCACGGCGCGTCACAGATGGCGCACGGCGCGTCACAGGGTGACGCCACGGCCGATGACGGGATCCGGGTCTGGATCGCGGAGCACCTCTTGATCGACGAGTGGCACCCGGCCGACAGCGACACGTACCGCAACACCTTCGAGAAGATCGGCTAACCTAGGCCATCACGCGGCGCAGGTTGGGCGCGGGCGCGACCCGACGGAGACGCAAGAGACAGTCATACTCAGAGGGGCGGCCCGAGCTTGCCCGGGCCGCCCCTCCTGTTAGACCTTTTCCCGCCTACTCCACGCCTACTCTAAGCGTCCGCCTCGCTGCCGGTGGCGCCGTCCGTCTCGTCGTAGGGCACGAGCTCGAAGACCTCGAGCTCCCGCGTCTCCGCGTCGAACACCATGTAGGTGGCGGGCGCGTCCTCGCGCGCTGCCGGGTCGTATCCCATCACCGATCCGGGGTTCACCAGCAGTGTGTCGCCGACCTCGGTCACGCTGAGCTCGTGCGTGTGTCCGAAGCACACGAGATCGTACTCCCCCGATGCGGCCAGGGCATGCGCGATGTCCGGATAGTGCGTGGCGGCGACGCGGACACCGCCGAGCTCGCCCTCGAAGAGCTCACCGTGTAGTGTCGTCCGGCTCAGCTCCGCCGCCACTCGCGCCATCGTGAAGCGATCACCGTCGTTGTTGCCGAAGACGATGTGGCAGTAACCACCGAACGCCGAGCCGAGCTGCGCGACAACGAACGGCGAGCACAGGTCGCCGCAGCAAACCATCGCGTCGTGGTTCTGCACCTTTGTAAGGACGCCGGCCAGGTGCCAGACGTTGTCGTGGATGTCGGACAGGATCACGATTCGCATGGTCGCTCCTCGCGGTCTGGTTGCCGAGCCGATGAGCGCTCCCGCGCCGCGCTCAGCGACGGCGTTGCGGCGCCCGCGCCGACGCTTGCGTCGACTGCTTCACCGCGTCGCGCCGGGCCTCGCGCATCGCGTCCTCGTCCGACTCCCGCTCAACAGCGCGGAGGTAGTAGAAGAACTGCAGCACCGACGTGACGAACGCCGCCAGGTAGGTCATCGCCGCTGCCCGCAACACGCTGCGAGCCCCGTCCTCCTCGTCGGGCGACTTGAGCAGGTCGGCCTCGTGCAGCAGGCTCATGGCGCGCTTGCTCGCGTTGCGCTCCACCGGCAGCGTCAGCAGCGCGAAGATCACGGTCACGCCGAAGAAGAACAACGCCACCCACAGCATGTTCGTCATGTTGAAGAAAAGGCCGAGCATCACGCTGACGTACATGATGATCGGGCTGAAGC
>JBJYWW010000143.1:0-7843 GCA_046259645.1 Anaerolineae bacterium | reverse complement strand
GCTCTCGAGCCGAGGCCGGCGCCGACCGGCACCTCGCTGTCGATCACTATCGTCCACGAGGGCGGCGTCGCCGGATCGACGCCGGCGTGGTCGAGCGTGGCCCTCACCGCCGCGGCCAGCGGGTGGTCGACCGGCGCGCCGGCCAACGCCACCGATCGCGCCTCGGTCCGGCCGTCGCCAGGCAAGTGGTAACGGATCTCGAGCGGGTCCTCGGACTGCCATACAATGGCGCTCGCCTGGACGGACATCATCGGCACCGCAATGGCGGGCGTGCCGTATACGACGGCGTGCTCGCCGAGCAAGATGATCTTGCCCGGCGCCGACGCCGCCCCGATCCGCTCCCCGCCGGTGGCGTCCGGCTCGGCGGTGGGCGCGACGTCAGCTTCGAACATCTCGTCGCCGCTCGCGATCTCGGCGCTGGAGGATTGTGTCATGGCGAAGGCGTCTCGATAATGGGGCCCCGGCTGCCGTCGTGGCTGCCGCCGCGCGCAGAGTATACGGCCGCCCCCGGGCGCCGGCAACGGTTGACTCGGGGCGTCGGCAACGGTTGACTCGGGGCGCCGGCAACGGCTGACTCGGGGCGTCGGCAACGGCCGACTCGGGGCGCCGGCACAGGCACCGGAAACGGGCGCGGCACACTCATTGACTGGCTCTGACCGGCTTCATATAATGTCTCGCCAACGCTCAGCCGTGCCGCCTCCCGAGGATTCTCCATGGCCGATAGTGCTCACTCGCAGTACGTCACGCCGACGATCGACCCCGACGTGTTAGAGGAGTGGTCGAGCTACGTCGAGCGCTTCGAAGACGACGCCGAGTTCATCCAAAGCCAGTTCGAGCAGACCGTAATCGTCACGTCGCTCGATCGCGTCTTCAACGCCGTCAGCAGCGTCTACGCCTGGGGGCGCCGCAACAGCATCTGGCCCATGCAGTTCGGCCTTGCCTGCTGCGCGATCGAGATGATCGCCACGGCCGCCGGGCGCTTCGACATCGATCGCTTCGGCTCGGGCCTGTTTCGCCCCAGCCCCCGGCAGGCCGACATGATGCTCGTCTCGGGCACGGTCACGAAGAAGATGGCGCCGCAGGTCGTGCGGCTGTGGAACCAGATGCCCGAGCCAAGGTACTGCCTGGCCATGGGCGCGTGCGCCACCAGCGGCGGGCCCTTCAAGGAGGGCTACAACGTCGTGTCCGGCGTTGACAAGCTGGTGCCGGTCGACGTGTACGTCCCGGGCTGCCCGCCAACGCCGCAGGCTCTCCTGCACGGCTTGATGACGCTGCAGCGCAAGATCGACGGGCAGGACGTCCGCCAGGTGCCCTGGTTCCGCCGCGGGCCGGTCGAGGAGATACCGGTTCCGATGCTCGGCGCCGATCTGGTCGACCTGCGTCGACTGCCGGAGATCATCAACCAGTCGGGCGGCACGGCGCCGGGCGACGGGACCGAAGGAGGGACCGGCGGGGGTGACGCCGTGCTGGATCCGGCTCAGGAGGCGATCAACGAGAGGCTCGCCGTGTGGCGCGAGAGAGCCGAGGGCGGCGAGGGGAGCGGCTCATGACGGGGAACGGACGATCGCTCGACGACCTCGCGGCAGCCATCGGGCTGCGCCACTCGGGCGCCGTCGCCAAGAACGAGAACGGGCACCTCGTCGTCGAAGCCTCGAAGCTGGTTGACGTCGCGCGCACGCTTCGCGACGACCACGGCCTGGACTACCTGGCCAACGTCAGCAGCATCGACTGGCCCGACAAGCTCGAGACCGTCTACCACGTCTGCTCGACCGAGGGCGGTGCGCCCGTGACGCTGCGAGTCGCCGTGAGCAAGGACGACCCCACGGTCCCGTCGTTGTTCAGCGTCTATCCCGGCGCCGACTTCCAGGAGCGCGAGGTCTACGACCTTATGGGGATCCGCTTCGCCGGGCACCCCAACCTCAAGCGCATTCTAATGTGGGACGGCTTCGCCGGCCATCCGCTGCGCAAGGACTGGCACGAGACGTACTACGAGAGCGACGACAAGCCGTTCACCAGCCGCTGGCCGGACGGCAAGTTCTCCTTTGCCGAGAGCTCGCTGTCGAAGTGGGAGAGCAACGTCACCTATCCCGCCGGCTACGCCGCGACGGACCTCGAGCCGGACTCCCTCGGCGAGGCGGCAGTGCTGGAGGCAGAGGAGCTCAGCTACTCGCAGGACTTCGGCACCGAGCGCGTCGTCGTCAACATGGGACCGCAGCACCCGAGCACACACGGCGTGTTCCAGATGCGGCTGACCCTCGACGGCGAGACGGTGGTCGACCTCGAGCCGGTGATGGGCTACCTCCACCGCAACCACGAGAAGATCGGCGAGCGCAACCTCTGGCTGGCGAACATGCCGTTCACCGACCGGCTCGACTACTTCTCGCAGCTGGGCAACGAGTGGGGCTACGCGCTGACGGTCGAGAAGCTGGCAGGCATAGAGGTGCCCGAGCGCGCGGAGTACATCCGCGTGATCATGGCCGAGCTCACGCGCATCCAGAGCCACTTCGTCGCCATCGGCTTCCTGCTGAACGACCTTGGCGCGTTCTTCACGCCGGTGCTCTACGCCTTCGAGGAGCGCGAGCTCATTCTGGACCTCTTCGAGATGGCCACCGGCTCGCGCATGATGTGCAACTACATGCGCTTCGGCGGCGTGGCGTACGACCTCACCGAGGAGTTCCTGTCGCTGGTCAACACGCTGGCGTTCGGCAGGCTCGAGCGAGCCATCGACGAGATCGATGGGTACCTCACCGGCAACGAGATCCTGATCGAGCGCATGCGCGGCGTCGGCGTCTTGCCTCGCGACCTGGCGATCGCCTACTCGACCGGCGGCCCGGTGTTGCGCGGCTCGGGCGTGCCGTACGACTTGAGGGTGAAGGACCCTTACGGCATCTACGACAGGTTCGACTGGGATGTCGTCACCGAGCCCCAAGGCGACGCCTATGCGCGCTACATGGTCCGCATCGGCGAGATCAGGCAGAGCATCCGCATCGTGCAGCAGGCGCTCCGGGACCTGCCCGACGGCGAGATCATGGGGGGCAAGAAGGCCTGGCAGGTGCGTGTCCCCGAGGGCGAGCACTACGGGCGGATCGAGAACCCGCGGGGCGAGCTCGGCTACTTCTGCGTCAGCGACGGCAAGGCGAACCCCTATCGCTACCACGTCCGATCACCGTGCTTCGTGAACGTCACGGCGCTCGAGGAAATGTGCAAGGGTCACAAGGTGGCCGACGTCGTGGTGATCCTCGGGTCGCTCGACATCGTGCTGGGCGAGATCGACCGCTAGGAACCACCGATCACCGGCACCCGACCGCTATGGCGCCCGGGTGAGCGTTGCGATCGGTTCGTGAAGACAGCTGAGGAGCAGGCGATGGGCTACGGCCTGGGAGTCGTGCGGGGCATGGGCTACACCCTGCGGCACTTCTTCGACACCTACCTCGTGGGGCACAACGAGCAGCCGGCCGCGGCCGGCAGCGTCGCGCACCTCGAGAGCGAGCCGGCCGAGGTCAAAGGCGGCATGCCGACCCAGCTGGGCGGCCTCATCACCGTGCAGTACCCCGAGGAGCGGCTGCCGACGCCCGAGCGCTTCCGAGGCATCCCCATCCTGGTGTACGACGAGGAAGCCGACGCCGAGCGGGCGCCGTTCGACGGCATCCGCTGCACGGCCTGCGGCATCTGCGCCAAGGTCTGTCCGCCTCAGTGCATCTGGATCGTGCAGGGCAAGGGCGACGACGGTCGGCCCCGTCCGGTGGCAACCGAGTTCTACATCGACGCGTCCATCTGCATGAGCTGCGGGCTCTGTGCCGAGTACTGCCCGTTTGACGCCATCAAGATGGATCACGACTACGAGTTCTCGTCGTACGAGCGCCTCGAGAGCTGGGTGATGAGCCTAGAGGAGCTGCTCCACCCGGCGGCGTATCACGCGGCGATCCATCCCACCGACTTCGAGCGCGAGGTCGGGGCCCTCCGCAAGAAGGCCGAGGCCAAGCGCTTGAAGGAGGCCGCGAAGGCGGCCAAGGCGGTCGGCGCGGCCAGTGAGGCGATCAAGGAAAGGTCGTCGGCCAGCTCCGGAGAGCCCGGTCGCGGTAGCGGCGACGGCGAGGAGAGGCGCGAGGAGCTGGGCTAGCTCCCCGACCGCCTCATGTCTGGCTCCCTCGCCGCCGTACTCGCGCTCGGCGCGGTCGCGACCGCGCTCGCGGTCGCGGTCGTAGCGGTCTCGTTCCTGATCGGGCCCCACCGACCGACGCCCGTCAAGGAGTCCACCTACGAGAGCGGGGTCGTGCCGATCGGCAGCGCGCTCCGACGCGTGCCGGTCAGGTTCTACCTCGTCGCGACCCTGTTCATCCTGTTCGACATCGAGGCCGTGTACCTGTTCCCCTGGGCCGTGCGGTTCAGAGAGCTGGCCCGGCCGGCGCCGGTAGGGATCGGCTCGGACGCGGTCATCTCGATGGCCGTGTTCCTCGGCGTGCTGTTCCTGGGTCTCGTGCACGTGTGGCGCAAGGGCGCCCTGCGATGGGACTAGGCCCGGCGCCCACCGGGGGCGCGGTCGAGCAGCGCTCAGGAGATCCGGGCGTCGTCACTACCACCGTCGAGCAGGCCGTCAACTGGGCCCGCAGCCGGTCGGTGTGGCCGGTGCTGTTCGGGCTCGCGTGTTGCGCCATCGAGATGATGCACACCCAGACGGCGCGCATGGACATGTCGCGCTTCGGCATGGAGCTGATGCGTGCCAGCCCCCGCCAGAGCGACATGATCATCGTGGCTGGGCGCCTGTCACGGAAGATGGCGCCGGTCATCCGGCGCATCTACGACCAGATGCCGGAGCCGAAATGGGTCATAGCGATGGGCGACTGCGCCTCGTGCGGCGGGGTGTTCAACAACTACGCGCTCGTCCAGGGCGCGGACGAGGTGCTGCCGGTCGACGTGTACGTCTCCGGCTGCCCGCCCACGCCCGAGGCTCTAATGAACGGGATCCTCCTGCTCCACGAGCGCATCCAGAGCGAGTCGATGTCCGACTGGCGCGACCGCGAGCGGGGGTACGGCATCCGTGTCGGCTGAGCGAGCGGCTGCCGCGGCCGACATCGAAGCGCTCGCCGAGAGGCTCGGCCCTGGCGCCGTCGCTGATGTCTCTCACCGCGGCCATGCGGCCGCGATTGTGGATCGGGCGCGGTTGCTGGAGGCCGCGACCGCCCTGCGTGACGAGCTGGGCTACCAGCTCCTGCGGTCGGTCACGGCCCTCGACCTGGCGCCGGCGCGGCCCCGATTCCAGGCGGTCTACCACTTCGCAGCGCTGCCGGCGCACGTCGTCGACGGCGACCCGGTGCCGCGGCCCAACGATCCGGCGCGCGAGCTGCGGATCAAGGTGCCGCTCGAGGACGACGATCTACGTATCGACAGCCTGACCGCCGTCTACCCGACCGCGAACTTCCACGAGCGCGAGACCTACGACATGTTCGGGGTGCAGTTCGACGGTCATCCCGATCTGCGGCGCATTCTGCTGCCCGACGACTTCGACGGGCACCCCTTGCGAAAGGACCACCCGCTGGTCTACGAGCCGGTGGCGTTCACTCACAACGAAGCCGCGATCGCCCTCCGCAAGCCGCTGGCGCGGGAGTAGTCGTTGACCGACCTGGACTTCCTGCGCCCGCCGCCGCCCGAGGCTCGCGACTCCGCCGCCGTCGAGTCGCGGCCGGTCGAGCCCATGATGCTCAACGTCGGCCCGCACCACCCCAGCACGCACGGCGTCCTGCGGCTGCTCGTGGAGCTCGAAGGCGAGCGGGTGCTGTCGGCCAAGCCGGACATAGGCTACCTCCACACGGGCATCGAGAAGACGTTCGAGAGCAAGACGTACGTGATGGGCACGACGCTGGCGCCCCGCATGAGCTACCTCTCGCCGATCAACAACAACCTGGCGTACGTGCTGGCCGTCGAGCAGCTGCTCGGGGTCGAGGTTCCGCCCCGCGCCACCGTGGCCCGTGTCCTCCTGGCCGAGCTGGACCGTGTGGCTAGCCACCTGGTCTTCCTCGGGATACACGCCCTGGACCTGGGGGCCAGCTCGGTGATGCTGTATTGCTTCCGCGAGCGCGAGGCGATCCTCGACCTCACGGAGATGGTGGGCGGCGCCCGGATGTTCCCCCTTTTCATCCGGCCTGGCGGCCTGGCCAAGGACCTGCCCGACGGCTTCGAGGACGCGGCCGGGGCGCTGCTCGATGGCCTGCCGCGGTCGATCGACCGCTACGAGGCGATGCTGACGCGCAACCCGTTCTGGCGCGAGCGCACGGTCGGCGTGGCAGCCATCACGGCGGAGCACGCGCTGGCTCTCGGCGTCACCGGGCCAATCCTTCGCGCCACCGGCGTGGCCTGGGACCTGCGCAAGGCGGTGCCGTACTGCGGCTACGACGAGTACGACTTCGAGGTGCCGACGGCCACCACCGGCGACGCATACGATCGCTACCGGGTGCGCGTCGCGGAGATGCGCGAGGCGGTCAAGATCGCGCGTCAGGCCCTCGACCGCCTGCCGCCGGGACCGCACATCACCGACGATCGCAAGGTGGCGCCGCCGCCGAAGGAGGAGCTCTTCGACAGCATGGAGGCGGTGATCCACCACTTCAAGCTCTGGACCGAGGGCCTGCGCCCGCCCCCCGGCGAGGCGTACGTTGGCGTGGAGGCGCCGCGGGGCGAGATAGGCATGTACGTTGTGTCGGACGGCTCGGGGAAGCCGTGGCGCGTGCACATGCGCTCGCCGTCGTTCACCAACCTGCAAGCCCTCGAGCCCATGGTGGCGGGCGGGATGGTGGCCGACCTCGTCACTGCGGTGGCGAGCCTGGACCCGGTTCTTGGCGAGGTGGACAGATGACGGTCCCGACGGACCAGGCCCTTCGCGGGTCGTTCCGGGCGCACGCGGAGTGTCGCCGCCCAGGAGCGACCACCCGGGCTTGGCCAGCGTGGACCGCAGGGGGTGGGCGGTAGCGTGGATCTCATGCGCCGCACGTTCCCGGACGAGGTCGACGACGCCCTGGCGCGCTACCCGGTCGGGCGGGAGGCCTCGGCTGTCCTGAGCCTGCTCTACCTGGCCCAGGCGGCATATGGCTACCTGACCGACGAGGCGATCGCCGAGGTCGCCTCGACCGTCGGGCTGCCGCCGACGCACGTCCGCGGCTTGGCGGGCTTCTACACGTTGCTCTACGAGCGACCTACCGGGGGCTACGTGATCCACTTCTGCACCGACCTGCCGTGCGCTCTTCGCGGGGCGGAGCCGATGCTCGACCGGCTGTGCGCCAAGCTGGGGATCGAGCCGGGCGAGACGACCGCCGACGGCCTGTTCACGGTTGAGGCGGTGATGTGCCTCGCGGCCTGCGATCGGGCGCCGATGATGCAGGTCAACCTCGAGTACTACGAGGACCTGACCGACGAGCGACTGGACGAGATCATCGCCGACCTGCGCGAGCGCGCATCCTCCAGCGCTCTGCGGCGGCCGCCGCTGGGGTTCGGGCCGCCGTCCGAGATGGCGTTGGACAGCCCGGCCGAGGCACGGGGCATCGATGGACACAGGCAGGGCGACGATGCCTGAGCAGCATGTCGTGCTGCGGCACCGCGAGATCGATCGACTACGGTCGATCGATGTGTACGTCGGCGCCGGTGGATACGAGCAGCTGCGGCGGGCGGTCACCGGCTTGCGGCCCTCTGCAGTGATCGATCTCGTCTAGGCGTCCGGCCTGCGCGGGCGTGGCGGAGCCGGCTTCCCGGCCGGGGTGAAGTGGTCGTTCGTGCCCGCCGACGTCAATCCGCGCTACGTGGTCGTCAACGCCGACGAGTCGGAGCCCGGCACCTGCAAGGACCGGGTCCTCATGGA
>JBJYWW010000142.1:0-10504 GCA_046259645.1 Anaerolineae bacterium | reverse complement strand
GCTCATGACCGAATGCTCCGTGCTCAAACAGCCGTCCGCACGGCCCGAGCCGGTGACCTTGCGGAGATAGCGGGCCTGGCCGGTGGGGTTTCAGCATCGAGGAGGATTTCTGATCCCGAGCGCCAGCGCGTAGGTCATTCCGCTGTCGGCCATGAACATGGCCATCCCCACCATGAACAGGATGCCGATCGTGGGCTTGATCGAGCCCCTGATGGTAGCGGCCACTACGCGCGCCGCGGCCCCCGGCTCATAGCGCCCCCGGAGCCAGTAGATGGCGAACGCAAAGGCGCAGGTGTAGAGGATGAGCGCTCCAGCGTGGCCGAACACATGCAGAGCGCGCTCGGCCGCCGCCTCGTTCACCCAGCCGAGCGAGGTCTGCGTCTCCGGGAAGGTCGCCGTGTACGACACCGTATCGAGCGCATCGCGTACGGGCCCGACCAACCCTCCCACCACCACCACGGCGAGCAGGACGAAGTACGCCGACATGGCCTCGAAGAAGCCCATGCCGCCGCCCTCTCCGGCACCCGTCGCGGTCGGGTGCCCGACCGACGAGCCTACGCCGCCGGCCGAATCGCTTCCTGGCGCGGTCGGACCCATGGCAGCAGCTCGGTAGCGGCCCATTCGCACCACGGCCGCGGAGGCCACGAGGCCGGCGATGCCGGCCCCGAACGCGGCCATGCTCCACAGCCCGGCCACCGCCAGTGCGTACTGGGTGCCGGCCATCACCACCCACAGGACGAGGATCGCCGGCAAGGCGTGCGCGACTGATCGCCGGCCCTGGTGCATCGCGGCCGCGACCATGCCACAGGGCAGGCACGCCAGCCCGAGCAGCGCAGCCGTCCATGGGGCCAGATCGGCGCCGTCCATCCCGGTTACCGCTAGCATCGCGTAGAACGACGAGGCCAGGCTGCCGAATGTCACCGCCCAGCCGTGCGCCACGCCGGTCGCGACGACGCTGGCGAGCGGCGGGAAGCCGAGCCCCACCAGCATCGGCGCCACCACGGCCACGGGAACGCCGAAGCCAGTGACCCCTTGCAGGAACGACGAGAACACCCACGCCAGTATGAGCAGCTGCATGGTGCGGTCGGCAGTGAGCCGCGACATGCCGGCGCCGATGGCGTCCAGGGCGCCGGCCTCACTGACCACGTTGTAGAGCGCCAGTGCCAGCCAGATGATGTAGAGGACGAACATGCTCCGCACGACCGCCTTGCCTTGGCTCAGTAGCAACAGCTTCGGGCCGGCGCCGAACACGGTCGCCGCGACCAGCAGGCTGACGACCCAGCCGGCCGGCCCGGCCTTGGTGGCGCCCCAGCGCAGTCCGACCATCAGGGCCAACACGACGGCGATCGGCGCCGCCGCAGCGAACCACATCATCGGCGATGCCAGCTCAGGCATCTTCGTACACCAGCTCGCGGCTCTCGGGGTACACGATCTCCACGGGCACGCCCGTGGCCGCCGTGACCGACTCGGCGAACCGTTCGACGGGATCGTCGCCGAAGTCGTCCTCGGTCGCCTTGCGGGGCGCCCCGACGAGAAGGACGTCCACGTCCCTCTCGCGCAGGTAGCGCTCGACCTCCGTCTGCACGTCGCCCTCGAGAATCACCACGTCGGCATCGATGTCGGCCGCCTCCGCACGCAGGAGCGCCAGGTTCAGGATCGCCCGGCCGATCCACTTCAGCTCGGCGACGACGGCCTCACGGGTACCTGGATCCTCGTCCACGAACACGTAGGGATCGATCACGAGCACGAACTCGAGCGGCCGATCGCCCTGCGTTGCCAGCTCGATGGCGCGCAGCTGGGTGGCCCGGCTGCCCGCGCCGCCTCGCGTGGCGCAAACGACGCTGCCCACCTAGTCCTCCAGCTCCGGTCGCGATCCCTCGTGCCAGGCGCCGCTGCCTCCGGGGAGCCGCGCCGCAATCACACCCAGCGCCGCGGTGCGGCGATCGATGTCGCGCGTGAGCTCGTCTGCCGCCTCCTCGGTGATCAGCGATCGCCTCGCGGCATCGGCGATGGCGCTGCGCTCGGCGTGCAGCAGGTCGACGCGGGCCTGCATCACCATCTCGAGCTCGAGCTCGGGGAACAGGTCGAGGTGCGCCCGCAGATCGTACGCTCGCTCGTCGATGTCATCGTCCGCCGCCTGCGCCATCGCCTGCCATACCGACTGCGAGATGATACCGTCGCCGCGCAGTCTGTTGAGCTCGCGCTTTGCGGCCCGAGCCGCATAGATGCGGGCTTGCCGCGTCTGCTGTTGCTCGCGCTGCACCGACCTGTCCGACAGGCCCAGTCGCCTTATAAGCCGCTCGATAGTCGTGCCCTGCACTAGCAACGTGAACAGCACGACGCCGAACGTCATGTGCCGCACCAGCATGACCATCTCACCGCCGAGGGCGCCCGCCGTGAGCGTCATGGCTAGCGCGAGGCTGATTGCGCCACGCAGGCCGCCCCAGAACATGACATGCCTATACGGCAGCGGGATGCTGTTCTCACTGTCTATCACGCTGTGGAGCCAGGTGAGGCTGTAGACCACCACCACCCGGGCGATCAGCACCGCTGCCACCGCGACGAAAATCGCACGCGAATCGGGCAGCACCTCCAGGACATCGATCTTCAGACCGATGATGAGGAAGACCAGCGAGTTGGCCATGAAGGCCATGAACTCCCAGAAGTTGTTCAGCGTGACGCGAGTCGTGGGCGACGTCTTCGCCAGCCCTACGCTGCCGACCACGAGCCCGGCCGCCACGACCGAGAGGATGCCGCTGAACCCCGCGATCTCCGAGAGGACGTACGCACCGAAGGCCAGCGCCACCGTCGTGCTCGTCTCGATGAACTGGTCGTCGACGTTGCGCAGCACGACCTGCGACACGATGTAGCCGAGCGCCAGACCGAGGACGACTCCGCCCAGCGACACGCGCGCGAACTCCACCAGCGCGGCGCCGATCGACGGCCCGCTCCACGTGCCCGCCGCGACCGCCGTGGCGCCCGAGACCGCGAGCCCGAAGACGACGATGGCCACACCGTCGTTGAACAAGCTCTCGCCCTCAATGAGCACCGCCAGTCGCTTCGAGACGCCGAGGCGGCGGAAGAAAGCGATGACCGCCACCGGATCGGTCGCCGAGATGAGCGCTCCGAACGTCAGGGCCGCCATCACGGGCAGGCCGAGCGCCGCGGACAAGGCCCCACCCACGATCAGCGTGCCCACGAACACACCGCCGATCGCGAGCATCAGAACCGGCAGCAAGTCGCGCCGGAGCATGTCCCATGGCAGCACGAGCGCCGCCTCGAACACGAGCGGCGGTACGAGGAGCGGCAGGATCACCTCGTTGCTTATGTCGAGCTCTATTGGCGCGGGGACGATCGCCAGCGCCAGCCCGACGATCACCAGGGAGACCGTGTACGGCACCCGGATGCGCCGGCTCAGGATGGCGACGAGCGCGGCGACAGCCAGAAGCACGACCATGATGAGCTCGTGCTCGATCAGGCCGCTCTGGAGACCGGCCGCGGACCACGACAGGCTGCGCATACGCTAGCTCTCCGCCAGTCCCCCCTTCGATTGCAGCCCCTGGGGGCTGCCTGCGCGCAGTAGGCTGCCGCCCAACAGGTGTGGTCCGGGCTGCAGTCCTCTTGAAGTGCGTCCGGCCTAGCGGTCCTGCAACACGAACGGGAGGCTGATCCGGCAGATCCCGTCCGGCGGGCAACCGGTCGACGACGTCGGCTCCATCGTGGCCGTCGGCGTTGCCGACGCCACTGTGGGCGCCTCGGTGGCGGTCGTCGTGCCGGTGGCCGTCTCTTGGCTCGTGGGCGTCGGCTCGGTGGTGTCGGTCGGCGACGGCGTCAACGTATCCGTCGGCACGCTCGTCGCGGTCGGGGTGGCGGTCGGCGCCGGCCCCGGCAGGTAGACGCTGGCGCCCCTGTTGAGGGTGCCCACCCACATACGGTCGCCGGCAGGCTCGACCACCTGGATCTCGATGTGCTGGAGGCCGCTGTTCTCGGGCGTGAGCGTGTACCACTCAGCTCCGTCGAACAGCTTCACGCCCCCGACCGGCGGGACAGTCCCCGCCAGCTCGCGGTTCGTGCCGATCCACACCCGGCCGTCGGCATCGAGCGCGATCGACGACACCTTGCCATCGTCGGGCCACGCCTTGTGCTGCCAATCGTCGTCGTCGCAGTCGTCGATCGGGCACCAGTTGACGACCGCGTCGACGTCGCGGCCCTTCGGCCAATGGTATGTCACCGAGTCGCCGTCCCAACCGCCGGCCCACACCAGGTTGCGCACGCGGTCCACGGCGATCGCTTCCATGATGCCCTTGTCGCCGAACGCCTGGAGCGCCGCGTCGGGCTTGGTCCACGACCGCCAGCCGGCGCCATCGAAGCGGGCAACACCGCCACCGTCGAAGTACCGCTGCTGCTGCCCGTTGGGCAGCGTCACGTAACCGAGCACCGGATGGTGCGCGCTCCACATGTAGCCGGTCACCGGGTCCACGTCGAAGTCCGCCACGCCGTCGCCGGCGCGCAGGCCGCGCCGGGCCGTGTGGATCGTCCACTCTCCGGTGGCGACGTTCAGCACGCCGATGCCGTCACCTGCCGCCCGTCCGTCACCGGTGCCCGCCCAGACCTTGCCGACTGGGTCTATCTCGATCGCGTTGACCTGCACCGCCCCGACTCCATTGGCCGGCAGATCGCTGTTGGAGTCGTTGTACACGGTCCAGTTGGCGCCGTCGAAGACCCCCAAGCCGCCGTCGAGGTAGCACTGCGGATATGTGTCGCAGGTGGAACCCGGCGTCATGCCCTCTTGCCACAGGTAGAAGCTGCCGCCCGACCACGCCGTGCCGTCGCTGGCGACCGCCAGCTGAGTGGCGTGGTTGCCCGCGGGGCCGCGAGTCGTGCGAAACACCGACGCTCCGGGCGCGATGTCGTTCCGGACGCGCGGTGAGACATACAAGGCCGGGTCGTCGCCGCTGCGCGGCGGGCGATAGCCGGTGATCTCGTACAGCGTCGGGTCATTGCCGAAGCGAGCGAAGCGGGGAGCCTCCGGGAAGGCGGCCTCGTACTCGGCCGCGTCGGCGATGCTCACCGGGACGCGGTTGGAGGTCGCCTTGGTCTGCGCGAGCACCATCGCCACGTCCGCGACGTTCTCGTACGCTTGCCACCATTGCCAGGCCCCGGACGCCTCATCGAGCACGGCCACGCCGCGCTCCTGCAGGGTGAACCAGGTTCGCCCGCGAGCGGCGTCGTGCTCGATGTGGCTGATCAGGTTGCTGGGCAGCCCGCTGTCCGCCGTGCGCAAGGGGATCCAGCTACCGGTGTCGGGGTAGTGGAGTCGCACGCCGTACCCGTCGCCGTGCGCCTCGTCCTGGGTGCCAATGACCGCCGGACCCTGACCGTCGACGAGCAGCGCCGTGATCAGCGCCGTGCTCTTACCCGGCACCCCGTCGAAGTCGACGTATTCCCACTCGTCATCGGTGTCCCATGGTGTCGACCAGTCGTCGATCGTGTCGTTGTGTTCGAGTATGGCGATTCCGCGGCCGTCGGACTTGCTGTCGCCGTGGCCCATCCAGATCCGGCCACGTGCGTCGATGCCGACCGACCACACCACGTTGCCCAGCAACCCGCCATCACCAATAGCCGGGCGCTGATAGCGCGCCTGGCCAGGGCACGAGGTACGCTGCAGGCCGTTGCGCATGACCATCGTCCCGCGGCCCGAGGTGCCGACCCAAACGCGACCTTCACTGTCCTCGACGATGTCGGAGATCTGGCTAGAGTAGCAGCTGCCGCTGCCGTCGGGCCGCTGGTACCACTGCTGCCATTCGCCGGTCTCTTCCTTGTAGCCCGACAGCCCGCCGCCGCTGAGCATCCACTCGCCGCCCTCGCCGGTGCACGTGCCGGGCGCGCACTGCTCCGGCTCCCAGGTGTAGTAGGGCCGCGCGCCGATCCACAGGATGCCGTCCGATGAGAGCGTCAGCTCGGTGATGTTCTCGGACGTGAGGGTGGCGAACTCGCCGACGTCCGCGCCGGGGCTGTCGTCGAACGTGACGTGCATCTCGTCCGACCACTCTCCGGACGCAGGCCTGTAGCGCGCGAGCCCGCCGCCCGCGAACGCGCCAGTGCCTTCGTCGCTCGGGTGCTCAGCGTCCCAGTCCCATCGCTCCGCGAAGCCGACCCACAGCGATCCGTCGCTCAACGGCTCGAGAGCGGTGACCTCGCCGGGCGGCATGCCAGGCGAGTTGTCCGACGTGATCGCGGTGAAGACCTCGGTGTCAGGGTTGAATCGCCCCAGGCCGCCACTTGTGGCAAGCCATAGGTCACCGTCGCCGGTCGGCGCGATGTCGTTGACATCGTTGCCGGGGAGCGCGCGCTGTGGCGCGAGGTACTGCACGTAGGTGCGCGCGCTCATGCTCCAGCGAACCAGCCCGCCTGCGATGGTGCCCACCCACAGCGTGTCGCCGTCGCGCAGCATCGTAGTGACGCGGTCACCGTTGGCGTAGGTCTGGAAGTGACCTTGAAGCGGCGACGGACCAGCCGCCTGGACGCGCTCGGTGAGCCCAAGCCGCGCCTGAGTCGTCGACCCCGCCGCACCCGCCCGCGGCAACGCGAAGGCGGCGAGGGCGACCAGCAGCCCGAAGCCGGCCGCTGTCCGCAGGGCGCCCCAAGTCAAGCGACCCTCCCGGGCCCGCTGATGTTCACGCATGTTCGTCCTGTCGCAAGCGTTCTCCCCGTCCCGTGTGCTGCACCAATTCTAAGACGTACGACGCGCCGGCGCGAGTACGGCGGACCGCAAACCAGACGGGCGTAAGTCAGCGCCCGGCGCGCTCGGACAGCTCGAGCCAGCGCTCGAGCGACTCGTCGAGCTCGCGACGCACTTCGTCGATCTCGGCGGCCAGCCGGCCGACGAGCACGAAGTCGGCGCCGCCAGAGTTCAGCGCTGCCTCGAGATCCCGGCTCCGCGCCTCGAGTGCGGCCACCTGCTCGTCGAGTGCCTCGAGCTCGCGTTGCTCCTTCCAAGTGAGCTTGCGCGACGCTGAACCCTCGACTACGTTGACTCCCGCGTCCGTACCAACGAACGCACCCGCGTCCGCACCCGATAGCTGACCAGTTCGTGCAGCTCCCCCAGATCGGGCGGCGCGGCCTGATTTGGCGGCGCTGCGCGCAGTCGCGGCCTCGGCATCGGCCCGCAGGCGCTGGTAGGTGGCGAACGGCATCGGGTAGCGCAGGCCGTGCTCGCCCGCGTCGAAGTAGATCAGCTGGTCGACAGTCCTGTCGAGGAAGTAGCGATCGTGGCTGACGACCACGAGCGAGCCGCTGAACCTGTCGAGGAAGTCCTCCAGCACGTTCAGCGTGGGCACGTCCAGGTCGTTCGTCGGCTCGTCGAGGAAGAGCACGTTGGGCCGGTCGATCAGCGTGGCCAGCAGGTACAGCCGGCGCCGCTCGCCGCCGCTCAGGCTGCCGATCAGGGACCACTGCTGATCGCCCTCGAACAAGAACCACTCGAGCATCTGCGACGCGGACACCCGCGTGCCGTCCTCCGCAACGATCAGCGGCGCGCGGTCCTCGATGTACTTGATCACCCGCTGGTCGTCGTCCAGCTCCGACGACGACTGGTCGTAGTAGCCGAGGTGCGCCGACCCGCCCCATCGCACCGATCCCGCGTCGGCCGCGGTCCGGCCGGCCAGCACGTCGAGGAACGTCGACTTCCCCGCGCCGTTCGGCCCGACGATCCCGATCCGCTCGCCTGGCTCGAGGGAGAAGTCGAGGTCGCGGAACAGCTGCAGGTCGCCGTACGACTTGCCCAGGCCGCTGACCTCGACCGCGCGCTTGCCTAGGCGGCGCCCGGCAAGGGCTATCGCCACCTTGTCAGCGCCCGAGTCGTGCTTGATCTGCTCCAGCTCGGCCACCCGCTGGCTCCGCGCCTTCTGCTTGGTGCCGCGCGCCTTCGGCGCCCGCCGCAGCCACTCGAGCTCCCGCTTCAGGAGCTTCCGCCTTTGGGCCTCTTTCTCTCGCAGCCGATCGTCGCGCGCCGATCGCATCTCCAAATAACGCTCGTAGTTGCCCGGGTACAACCGCACCTCCCGGCGGTCCAGCTCGGCGATCCTGTTGACCACGCGGTCGAGGAAGTAGCGATCGTGCGTCACCATTACGATGGCGCCCGGCACGTCCAGCAGGTACTCCTCGAGCCAGGCGATGGCGTCCGCGTCGATGTGGTTCGTGGGCTCGTCGAGGATCAGCAGGTCGGCCGGATCGAGCAGCGCGCGCGCCAGCGCGACGCGCTTGCGCTCGCCGCCGCTGAGCGTGCTCGTCAGCGCGGCGTGGTCGGTGACGCCCAGCTTCGAGAGGATGGTCTTGGCGCGCGCCTCGGCGGACCACGCCCCAGTGCGATCAAGCTCTCCGACCAGCTCCGACAGGCGCGCGCTCCGCGCGACATCGGACGGGTGCCGCTCGAGTGCCGCGGACGCGGCGTGGAAGTCGCGAAGCAGCCTCAGCTCCGGGTCGGCCGAGGCGTACATCTGCTCGAGGACGCTCAAGTCCCCATCCAGCGCAGGCTCCTGGGCCAGGAACTGGATCCGGACCCCGCCCCAGACGCGCACTGTGCCGGCGTCGGGCGGCTCAAGGCCGGCCACCACGCGCAGCAGAGTGGACTTGCCGCTGCCGTTGACCCCGATCAACCCCAGCCGTTCGCCCGCGTTGACCTGCAGGTCGACGCCCGCGAACAGCCACCGCTCGCCGTAGTGCTTCTCGACGCCTTCGAGGGTGACTAGATTCACCGCGCTGCGCCCTCCCGACGCCGAAGCGCCCGCCGGCCCCTGGCTGGGCCCGTGGCGGGCGCTTCGAGTCCCGCGCGACGCCTAATCAGCATCGAGCGGGAGTGTGGCAGTCCGCTCGGCGACTACCTGATCCCAACGAGCTCCACCTCGAACACCAGCGTCGAGTCGGGCGGGATGGGGCCGTAGCCTTCGGGGCCGTACGCCAGCTCAGGTGGGATGACCAGCTGCCGGCGCTCGCCGACCTTCATGCCGGTCACGCCGGCGTCCCAGCCCGGGATGACCATGCCTTGCCCCAAGCCGAAGGTCAGGGGCTCGCAGCGGTCGGGGTTCAGCGAGCTGTCGAACAGCGTGCCGTCCTCGAGCCAGCCGGCGTAGTGCACCATCACGGCGTCGCCCGACGTCGCGACGTCACCGTCGCCCTCCTCGAGCACCGCGTACTGCAGGCCGTTCTCGTCTTCCTCATATGCCTCGACCAGGTTCGGGCCGTTAGGCAGCTCGGGCCGCTTCGCCACACCCACCACCTCGACGTCGAACAGCAACTGCGAGTTCGGCGGGATGTTGCCCTTGTCGGCCGAGCCGTAGCCGAGCTCCGGCGGGATCGCCAGCGTGCGCCGCGTGCCCGCGCTCGCACCCTCTAGACCCTCGTCCCAGCCACTGATGACCTCGCCAGCGCCCAACGTGAACATGAAAGGCGCGCCGCGGCTGATCGAGCCGTCGAACTGCACCCCGCTGGCCAGCGTGCCCGTGTAGTGCACCGCCAGGGTGTCGCAACGCTCGGCGACAGGGCCCTCGCCGGCGGTCAGCTCCAGAATCTGCAGTCCGGAGTCCGTCACCACCGCCCCCTCGCCCAGGTCGACCTGAGCGGTCTCGCCGTCACCGGCCGCGTCGTCGTCACCGGCCATGTCCTCGCTGGCCTCGTCGCCAGGCTCGTCTTGCCCGCCGGTGTCGGCCGCGGCCGCGTCCTCGGCCTGCCCCGAATCACCCACGGCGTTGCCCACGGCCTGGCCGTTCTCCGTGGCGTTGGTGTTGCCGGCGTCGCCGTTGCAGGCTCCCAGCAACCCCGCCAAGAGCAATAGCGCTGCGAGCAGCGTCACGTTCAGTCGCATTCTCTTCTCCCTTGCGTGGCACGAGCCCGCGCCATCAACCTGGTGCGAGCCAGTGCGGGGCGCCAAACGGCGCGCGGCGGTCGGTCGAAGCCGGAAGGCAGCGCGCCAAGGCGTGCCATTCTAGCACACGCGATGATCGGCGCGGCTCGTCACATGTCCCAAGTGGCGTCGCCGTAGAAGCCGTCGTGATCGCGCGCCACGAACGCCTCGATGTCGGCGCGACGATCGCCCAGCCTGAATGGCTCGCCGTGCCCCGAGTGGAGGACCTTCTCGTCGGGCCACGCCAGCACCACATCGCGGAGCGTCCGCAACGTCGCCTCGAAGCCGTCCTCGGACCACGTCTTCCCGGGACCGCCGTCGAAAACCGTGTCGCCGACGATCACGTCGTCGCCGGACTCGATCTCCAGGCACAGCTGGTCCGTCGTGTGCCCCGGCGCGAGATGAACCACCAGCGCCCCACGGCCGACCTCTATTCGGTCGCCGTCCGCCAACTCCCGGTCGGCGGCCAACGCTATGTCGCCGAAGTGCGGCGGCGGTCCCGCCATCACGGGCACGCCGAGCGCCTCGCGCATGGCGTCCAGCGCCGAGACGTGGTCGGGGTGCGTGTGGGTCACCACGATCGCCACGGGCTCGGTGCCGTCG
>JBJYWW010000141.1:0-7776 GCA_046259645.1 Anaerolineae bacterium | reverse complement strand
GCGCCGTTTCGCCCAAAGAGTCAAAAAACTCCCGGTCCGCCCAGCCCTCGAAGCGGGTCGTTTGCCAAAGGCCATAAGATGCGCGAAACGATTCGGGGAGTTGAAAGTGCATGGCGAATAAAGGCGGCGCCAGGCCGCCGCGCTCCATGGAAGCCCGCTGACCTCACCAATCCAGCCGGCTCTTCAGGTTGCGGAAAAAGACGTGCTCGTCGAAGAAAATCCAGCCCTCGACCAGGTTGACGTAGGTCCAGAGCGCCTCGACGTAGCGCGTGTTCTCCATCACGTAGAGCGGGGGCAGACCAACATCACCGTCGGGGACGTTGCGCACGAGCCCGTCGCGCTCGTCGATCTGGTAGCTGGTCCAGCTGTAGGGCTGGCTGGTGCCCGTTCCGAAGACCCGGATGGTGCCGTTGTCGGTGTAGATCTTGATGAAGATGTCCTGCGTGCCCTCGAGCTGTCCGGCGGGGCCGTCGGGATCGACGTTCTCGATCTCGTCGCTCTCGAAGAAGCCGCTGGCGTCGGTCTCGGTCGTGTCGAGCAGCTCGAATGCCGTGAAGCCGCGCTCGTCCTTGTCGTAGATCTCGACGCGGAGCCCGGCAGCCGGATGATTCCGGTCGCTGTTGCGGTCGATGTAGAAGACCCTCCCGCGCACCACGATGTGCCCGGGGGTGATGGTCGCCTGGGCAGGCGCGTCCGTGTCGGCTGATCCTTGATCCGGTTGGGCGAAAGCGCCCACTCCGGTGACCGACACGGCGAAGGCGAGGAGCGCCGCCAACGCCAACAGCCCCGCGACGCTGTGCCGTCGCCAAGCTCGCATGCTGACCTCCTTGGTGTACGCGAAACGCGATCTCGTCCTGCAGACAAGTCTGAATTCGAATCGTCCGCCCTATGCCGGGCGTGCCGCACGATGGTTACGACGTTCAGCACCTGGCTGCGTTACGGCTCGATCGCCGGACCGGCTCGAGGTCAGGTGGTATAATCGGACCCGCTGACGGCCGGCGGCCGAGCGGTCGCTGGCTGGTGCGTGTCGGCAGCCGTCGGCGAGCGCGACGAAGCGCTGCCTCTGCCTTCGCGGCACGATGACGCGAGCCCCGCACGTGTGCGGACGGCGCCAGCACGAGGCGCGGTAGGAAGATGACGACATGCGGATTCTGATCACTGGTGCGGAGGGACAGCTCGGCCGAGCGCTGGCGCGCCGGGCGGTCGGCCACGACGTGATCAGCTGCGGCCGGGACGACCTCGACGTGCGCTCACTGTCGTGCCGGGACGTCATCGCCAGTGCTCGGCCCGAGCTCGTGATCAACGCCGCCGCCATGACGAACGTCGACCGCTGCGAGGGCGAGCCCGACCGAGCCCATGCCATCAACGCGCTCGGGGCGCGCAACGTGGCGCTTGGAAGCCGGGCGGCCGACGCCCACCTGCTGCAAATCAGCACCGACTACGTCTTCGACGGCTGCAAGGACGAGCCCTACTGGGAGTTTGACGCCCCCGCCCCGATCAACGTCTACGGCGCGTCGAAGCTCGCCGGCGAGAGGCTCGTGCAAGAGGTGTACGACCGGGTCTTCATCGTTCGCGCGGCGTGGCTGTACGGCCTAGGGGGACGCAACTTCGTCACTCGCGTGCTGCGACTTGCCGGCGACCGCGACGAGCTGTCGATAGTGAACAACGAGGTCGGCAGCCCGACGTTCTGCGATGACTTCGCGGACGCGGTCCTCGAGCTGGTCGCCACCGGCGCTCACGGCACGTATCACCTGGCCGGCGAAGGTGAGTGCTCGCGCTACGAGTTCGCGCGGGCGATACTCGACGAGTCCGGCCACGCGGACTACCCGTTGCAGGCCGCCGACCACTACCCGCGTGCGGCTTGCCCGCCGGCCTACGCGCCGCTGCGCAACTTCGCCGCCGAGCAGCTCGGGGTCAGGCTGCCGCCATGGCGCGACGGGCTGGCCAGGTACTTCGAGCGCGGCGGCGGGCTGAGCAACTAGCGGCCGCCTCGGCGACCCGACCAGCAATGCCGCGCCGCGAGAAGATCGACATGGCCGTGTTCGCGGCCGCGCCCGGGTTCGTGCGCGTCTCGCTACGGCTGCGCGGCGCTGGGCCGCTGATCGACGCCAGCCGGACCGCTGCCGCGCTCGCGCTGCTCGACCGGGCCAGTGCGAAGGCCAGGAGCCGCTCCGAGGGGGCGGAGGGCGCGGCGCCGGGACACTTCCACGGCGATCCCGACGGGGCAGCTTGGCGCGACACCTACTGGCGGGCCGGACTCCCCGATGACACCGTCGCGCCGCACGTCGCCCTCGCCGCGTGGGCAGCTACGCCCGGAGGCGTACCAACGCAAGGTCCGCTGCTAGATGTGCTGCACGCCCTCTCTCTCGACCGCGGCGTGCCCGTTGCGGCAGACGACCTGGCGGGCGTGACCGGCGACGTCTGGCTGCGCCCGAGCAGGGGGATCGAGCTGCACGAGCCGATCGCCGGAGGTCCTCCGTCCTCGCCGGCTATCGGCGAGATCGTGCTAGTCGACAGCGCCGACGTCGTGATGGCTCGCGACTGGCACGGCTCGGCCGGTCGGCGGGCGGCAGTGCGTGGCGTGCCGGACAATGTGCTGGTGCACGTCGATCTGCTTGCGCCCACCGCGTCCGATGTCGACGCGGCGGCGGACGCTGTGCGCCGCTTGCTGGACACGCACGTTGGCGGGGACGTGGCGGTGGACGTCCTGAGGCGCGAGGAGCCGGTGGCCACGTGGCTGGAGTGAGCCCGGGCGAAGCTCCGGTCGCGAGCGTTGTGATCCCGACGTGGAACGGCGCCCGTCACCTGCCCACTTGCCTCGATGCCCTGCGAGCGCAGACGCTGAGCGGCTTCGAGGTGATCGTGGTCGACAACGGGTCGATCGACGACACCGCCGAAGTGTTGGCGGCGTACGACGAGGTGCGCGTCGTGCGGCTGCCCGAGAACCGCGGCTTCGCCGCCGGCGTCAACGCGGGAATCGCCGCGGCGGGGGCGGACATCATCGTGCTGCTCAACAACGACACCGAGGCCGACCCCGAGTGGCTCGAGCGGCTCGTCGCGGGGCTGTCAGCCGACCCCCGCGCGGGGATGGCCGCGTCGAAGCTGCGGTTGCTCGACGATCGCGCGCGGCTGCACAACGCCGGTGACACGGTGGACCTTGCCGGATGGCCGGCGAACCGGGGCGCGTGGGAGGTCGACACCGGCCAGTACGACCACGAGCGGCACGTGTTCGGCCCGTGCGCGGCGGCGGCCGCCTACCGGCGCGAGGTGTTCGACGACGTGGGCCTGTTCGAGGAGCGCTTCGGCAGCTACATGGAGGATGTCGATCTGGCGTGGAGAGCGCGGCTCGCCGGTTGGACATGCGTGTACGTTCCAGGCGCCGTCGTGTACCACCAGGTCAGCGCCACGGGCGGCGGACCACTGGCCAGCTACCTGGTGGCGCGCAATCGCGTGTGGCTGCTCGCTCGCAACTACCCGGCCGTGATGCTCACCCGGAACGGTCGAGCGGTGGCGGCGGCTCACTGGGCGGAGGTCCGCGACGCGCTGCGCGCCTGGCGCGGTGCTGAGGCGCGCGCCACGCTGCGCGGAGCGCTGGTCGGCCTGCTCTCGTGGCCGTTGATGCTGCCGTCACGGCGTCGCGTGCAGGCCGCCAGAACCATCTCCGACGACGAGTTGGAGGACCTGATGCGCATGGGCGCCTAGAACCATAGGGCGCCTCGACATGCCGGGCGCCGAAGCGAGCGAGCTGTGCGCCGAGACCCGTAGGTCGTCTAGACGCGCAGGGTGCGGAGCCTGAGCGCGCCTAGCAGGAGCACGGCCGACACGGCAAGCAGGACGAGCATGTCCCGCGTGTCGCCGCCCGTGGTTGGCAGCTCAGCCGGCTTTGCGTCGGTCGCGGACTCCTCGTCCTCACCCTCGTCTGTCGCCGCCTCGTCGTCGCTGGCGGCGTCCTCGTCCTCGGTCGCCTCTTCGGACTCTCCGGCCGCTTCCTCGGTGTCGCTGTCCTCGTCGGCCGCGGTGGACTCGTCGTCGCTCTGGCTAGCCGGCTGCGCGGTCTCGGCGACGTTGCGCAGCGTCAGCTCATAGAGCCGGTCGCCGCTCGGTACAGCGCCGTCGGCGTTGCCCTCGGCCGTGACGAAGACCTTGGCGACGACGGAGCCCACTTGAGCGTCCTCGAGCACCAGGTTGCGGTCCAACGTGCCGGCGTTGATCACGTCGCCGTTCATGTCCACGACCCACGCCACGAACCCCTCAGCCGAGCCGAAGTCGTCGAGCTTCAGCTCGTCGATGGCGGCCGACAGGTCCACGCTGACGAGGTAGCCATCGCCGTCAGCGACGATGTCCACGGTGCCGCGGGCGGACAGCTCGTCGAGCATGTCGGTGGGCCGCAGGCTTAGACCATAGATGTCCTGCGCCAAGGTCGGGGCGACGCCTAGCAGGAGCACAACGCCAACTGCCGCGACCACGGCGATTACCAATCTGCGCATCAGTCGTCCTCCTTCAATGTGCATGCGCAACAACGCGGAGCGCCGATGCGTGCCACGCGCTCTTAATGCAGAGTTTACCACAAAACAGCGACGCGCGATAGGCGTCACGACCGTGCGCCCATCGTGGCCATCGTGGCGCCACACGCCGCGCGAACGGCAGGCTGTTCACCTGTTGACCGTGCGGCAGCCCCAGGGGTATGCTCGACCCATGGCCGAGGCGACGGGCGGGCGCCAGCTGCCGCTATTCCCGACTCCGGGCGCGCCGCGCGCGGAGCCGCGGCGACTGGCGCCGGTGCCTCCCGTCGACGGGGACTCGAGCCTCGCCGCGGCGTTCGGCGCCTTCGACGATCACCTGGGCCGCGTCGGCAAGACGGACAACACGCGCAGCGCCTTCGCCAGCGACCTGCGGCTCCTCGGCAAGCACCTCGGACCGCAGAGGTCGCTGCGCGACATCAGCACCGCCGACCTGAACGGATTCCTCACGTGGATGCTCGAGCACTCGGGTCGGCCGTGCAGCGAAAAGACATACGCGCGGCGCGTCACGACGCTCAAGGTCTTCTTCGCGTGGCTGACGGAGTCCGGCGCCCTGGCGCGCGACCCGGCTCTCAGATTGGTGCATCGCCGGGCGGAGGCGCCGCTGCCGCTCGTGCTCGACGAGGAGCAGGTGGCGCGGCTGCTCGCCACTGCCCGCGCTCGCCGGCTCGCCGAGCCGGGCGACACGCGGCCGGAGCTCGTGGTCCGGCTCGTGCTGGACACCGGGATCAAGAAGGGCGAGTTGACTCGACTGCGGCTCGACGATCTGAGCGTCGAGCACGGGCAGCCCGAGATGCTCGTGCGGTACGACAGCGCGCGCAACCGCCACAAGGAGCGCCGGATCGGCTTCAGCCCTGACCTGCTGCCCCTGATGGCGGCCTACCGGAAGCAGTATGGCCCGACGGACCGGCTGCTGCCGTGCACTGCGCGGAACCTGGAGTACGTGCTCGCCGACCTGGTGGAGGAGTCCGGGCTGCCGCGACGCTGTGGCTTCGAGACCCTGCGCTGGACAAGCGCCCTCACTCACCGGCGCGCAAGGATGCCATCCGACGAGCTGCGTCAGCGCCTCGGGTTGTCGCCCGTCACGTGGGTCGCGACGGAGCGCAAGCTCGAGCTGCTGGACCGGGGTGGCCCCATCGCGGGATAGGCCCGACCGGCGCGTAGCCGACCCGGAAAGCAGCCGACGCAGTGGGCCGATGCGGCGCCCGATGGGATCGACGCAGGGCCTATCAGCCGGCCGGCCACCCCTTCAGGATGTTCCGCGCTATCACGTAGCGCAGGATCTCGCTCGTGCCCTCGCCGATCTCGGTGAGGCGGTTGTCACGGTAGTAGCGCTCGACCGGGAACTCGCGCGAGTAGCCCATTCCCCCGTAGATTTGCACCGCCTCGAAGCAGGCGCGCTCCGCGGCCTCGCTGGCGAACAGCTTGGCCATCGCCGCCTCGACGGTGAACGGCTTGCCGGCGTCCTTTAGGTAGGCCGCCCTGTAGATAAGCAGCCGTGCCGCGTCTAGCTCGGTCGCGCTGTCGGCGAGCTTCCACTGAATCGCCTGGAACGCCTGTATCGGCTTGCCGAAGGCCTCGCGCTCGCCGCTGTAAGCGGTGCCCGCCTCGAGCGCGGCTCGACCCAGCCCCAGCGCCATCGCCGCGATGGAGATGCGGCCGCCGTCGAGCGTTATCAGCATCTGCTTGAGGCCGTCACCGACCTGCCCGAGGATGGCGTCCTCGGGAATCACGCAGTCCTCGAAGAACAGCTGGCTCGTCACCGAGCCCTTGAGCCCCATCTTCGGCTCGTTCTTGCCGATGCCGAACCCGGGCGTGTCCTTCTCCACGATGAAGCAGCTGATGCCCTTGTCCTCGCCGTCGACCATCGTCCGCGCGGTGGCTACCAGCGTCTCTGCAACGCCGCCGTTGGTGATCCACATCTTCTGTCCGTCGAGGACCCACGAGCCGTCGCGCCACGTAGCCGTCGTTCGTGTCGCCCCAGCGTCCGTGCCCGCGTGCGGCTCCGTCAAACCGAACGCCCCGAAGGCGCCGCCCGAGGTCAGGCGCGGGAGGTACTTCTGCTTCTGCTCCTCCGACCCGAACAGGTAGATCGGCGCGCAGCCCAGGCTGGTGTGCGCGGCGAAGATCAAGGAGGTCGAGCCGCACGCGGCCGCGAGCTCCTCAACGGCGAGAGCGTAGCTGACCGTGTCGGCCCCGGCGCCGCCGTACTGCTCGGGTATGGGCAAGCCCATCATGCCGAGCTCGTTCAGCTTCTCGAAGTTCTCGGCGGGGAACCGGCCCTCCTCGTCGATCTCGCGCGCCCGCGGCGCGAACTCGGCCTGCGCCAGCTCGCGCACGGCGTCGCGGATCATTCGCTGTTCGTCGGTCAGTTCGAAGTCCACCGTCTGCTCCAGTTCAGGTGAGGTCTGGATGTCGTCGATGCGTCGCCATGTGCCGTCCACTGTCCGCCCCAGGTGCGGCAGCCGCGCGGGAGGATATCATCGGCACCGGAGCGCAGCAAGACCACGGGCGCGGACGGGACGCCGAATACGCACGCACCCCCGGGCTGACAACGGGTCCCCGGGGGGGGTGCGACGTTCGCTGCGCTGCGACCTACGGTGGTGGGGGCGGCCCCGGTGGCGTCGGCTGGCCGCCCGGCGACGCCGTCGGTGTCGGCACGCTAGGCGACGTACCACCGCCGGGCTGCCCCGGGCAGTTCGGCGCCGACGGGCCGGCGAAGTTGAACGGACCGGGGATCGGGAAGCCCATGTTGCCGGCCGACTCGTCGCCCGGAACCGGGTTGCCGAGGTTCGTGCCGGTCCGCTCCACCTTTACCGCGGCCAAGCCGACGACGTTGCGCATGAAGCCGCCCTGGTAGTCGAACACCTCGTGCTCCCAGAACGTGGCGCTGATCACCGCGGAGCCCTTGAAGCCCGGATGGATGAAGCCCCAGGTATCGAGGTTGATGTACTCGACCTGCTGGCTGCTAAGCGTCTCGCACAGGTAGTCGATGAGGCCGTTCTGGTCGTAGATGAAGATCGCGAAGTTTGTGATCCCCGGCTTGGGAACGACGTTGGCGATGGCGATCTCGCTGGTCACGCCCGTGCCGTGCTGGTCCTTCAGGAAGCTCGGTATGCCGATGCGGCCGACACCCGACTTCACACCGCCTGTCCCGCTGCCGAGGCTCCAGTCGTACGCCAGCTGCTCGGGGAACAGGGTGCGGTAGTGGTCAGCTTGCCGCGCCCTTCCATGATCGTGGTCTCGGTGGTCAGAA
>JBJYWW010000140.1:0-6764 GCA_046259645.1 Anaerolineae bacterium | reverse complement strand
CTGCGCCGGCGCCGGGCCCGGCGCCGGATGCTGCACCGAACACGGATGCTGACGTGGATCCGGGCCTCTTACTCGCCCTGACCCGCGTGGACCGGATGCGAGCGCCGGTGACCTACCACCAGACACTGGACAGCGACGGTGCGGTGGTCGACAAGTCGCCAGCCCTCGGAGACTCGCAGCTGCCGCTGAGTGCCGATGGCCTGGCCGCCGTGTCCGGCGGCGAGACATGGGTCGAGCGCGCCACGGTCGACGAGGAGAAGCTGCTGATCGCGAGCGCCACGATCGTCGAAGACGGCCAGATCATCGGTGTCACGCAGGCGGCCGGGTCGCTGGCGATGGTCGACCGCTACTTGGATGGGTTGCGGACCAGCCTGTTGATCATGGTCGGCCTCGGGACGATCGTCGCCTTCGCGGCCGGCTGGTGGTTCTCCGGCGCCGTGCTTCACCCCATCGACAAGCTCACGCGCACGGCGCGAGAGATCGGCGAGGACCGCGACTTCTCCCGCCGCGTCGAGCACTCTGGGCCGGACGACGAGCTGGGACAGCTCGCGGCGACGTTCAACGGCATGCTGTCGGCACTGCAAGATGCGTTCAGCGAGGTGGCTGACACACTGCAGCGCCAGCGAGCGTTCGTGGCCGACGCCTCGCACGAGCTGCGGACGCCGCTGACCACGATCCGCGGCAACAGCGAGCTGCTTCGCCGCGACCCGCCGATCAGCACGGCGGATCACGACGCGGTCGTGACCGACATCGTCAGCGAGACCGAGCGGCTGATGAGCCTGGTTGACGAGCTGCTGGTGCTCGCGCGTTCCGACGCCAACAAGAAGCTGAACGTTGGGCCCGTGTCGCTGGCCCCGGTGCTCGACGACCTGCGGCGCGACCTCGCCCTGATCGAGCCGGAGCGCCCGATCAGCATCGCTCCGGGCACCGGCATGGTGGTCATCGGCAACGAGACGGCCTTGAAGCAGGTCCTGCTCGGTCTTGTCGGCAATGCGCTGCGCCACACTCCGGCAGATGCGGATGTCACGGTTGCGGCTCGGAGCGTGAATGGGGCCGTGTCAATCGATGTCGTGGACTCCGGGCCTGGCATCGACCCCGACGAGGTGCCCCACCTGTTCGAGCGGTTTCGCCGCGGCGACGCGGCGCGCACCACGCCGGGCACGGGCTTGGGGCTAGCGATCGCCAAGGCGCTCACCGAAGCGCAAGGCGGGACCATCGAGGTCGACACCGAGCTAGGGCGCGGGTCGCGGTTCACAGTGCGCCTGGCGGCCCTGCCTGACGGAGAGGCCGGTCGCTGAGGGCCCGCGCCCAGAGAGGCCGCGGTCCGTGTGACGGTCGAGGATCGCCGCGACCAGCGCGCCCACGCGCTGCCTGAACCTGCTCTCGGACATGGGCGTTCGGTAGGAGCGGACCAACGAGCACGGGAGGAGCAATGGGCGACGGCGGCTTCCAGCAGTTCCTGGCAGACAACGAGGTGCCTCGCGACCAGGCCGAGCGGGCTGTCGATCTGGCGGCAGAGTTCGCCAGATTCCTGAGCGACGAGCGCGGCAAGCCTGACGCGACCAGCGCCGACCGCGAGGACGTCGACGCGTTCTCGCGGATCCTGATCGAGTCCAACCGCAACACGCGCGACACCTATGTCGCGCTGATTCGATACGCGGCCTTCGTCGACAATCGCGAGGCATACGTCACCGCGGTCGCGTACCTGGACGGATACGAGGCTCTCGGCAACCTCCACGAGAAGCTTGGCGACCGGCTCGGAGACGCGGCGCGCGACTCGTTGTTCGACGGTGCCGACGTCCCGCCGCTCGGTTTGCCCGGGCGCGACAAGGCCCGGGCGATGAGCGCCGTCGTGGAGCGCCTCGAGCACCTCGATCCCGAGGCGTGCCGCGAGGTGCTCGCCTCCGGCCTGCGGGACATGCCTGACGAGTGGTACGACGGCGAGCGCGAGAAGTACATGGAGTGCGGCAGCGTGGACCGCTACCTCGAGCGTCGGCGCGAGGAGTTCGTCTCCGGGCTGCATGAGCACCGCGACAGCGGCAAGTGGTGGTGGGGCCAAGAGGTCACCGACGAAATGCTCGACTACGTCCAGGCCAACCCGGAGGTCGGGGGTGGCGTGCGCGAGGGGCGGATCGTCTACGAGTCCAAGATCCCCTACATGGCGCACGAGCACGTGACGGCAGGCGACGAGGAGTCGCGGAGGTACTACTTCTGCCACTGTCCGTGGGCGCGGGAGTCTCTTCGCGACGAGGCGCTCGACGTTCCGCCGGCCTTCTGCAACTGCAGCGCCGCGTTCCACAAGAGGCCGTGGGAGGCAGTCTTCGGACGCCCGCTGCGCGCCGAGGTGCTCGAGTCGGTGCTGGCTGGCGACGACCGCTGCCGTTTCGCGATCTACCTACCCGAGGACGCGGTGCTGGCGGCTCCCGATCGAGGCGGGCCGGCCTAGGCTGTGTTCGTCTCGCGGTCCGCTGCGGGCACGCGGTCGGCTTCCGGCACGCGCCCATCGGCGATGTAGATCTTGCGCCCGAAGACGTCGAGACCGACCAGGCGCCCCTCGAACCGCAAGCGCTCGCCGATCCTGCCGCGCAGGCTAGCCACCACTTCCGGCGGCAGCTGCACCACGGCTCTCAAGGCGCCGCCGCCCAGCAGCGAAGACTCGGCGTCGCGGATATCGAACACGGCGCGGCCGTGGTGCCCGATACCGAAGGCGAAGTCGTAGGCCGAATCGACGAGACGCCGGAGGACGCCCTCCCAATCCACCAGCTGTCCCTCGTACTCCGCGTCGAACACGTCCGGAGCCCGCAAGGTCGCTTCAATGGAGCCGTAGAGCCGCTCGCACACGGCAGTCAGCGCCAGGTCATCGGCGGCCTGTCGCGCATGCGTGCCGGAGCCGCGCTCGTCGGGCGCCGCACCCGGAACTCGGGCCAAGTACGGCAGCTCGGGCGGCCGCGTCCAGGACAGATCCGGCTCGATCTCGTTGTCGGGCTTCCGTGTCCAGTCGAGATCCGGCGTCGGCGTTTCACGAGGTGCCGCCCAGTCGAGGTCCGGCGCTCCCGCCGGCGGTGGCGGCGCCGCCCACGACAGGTCTGGCGCGCCCGTGCCGGACGAGGGAGCGGCCCAGGACAAGTCGGGGGCATCGGTCGCCTTGCTGTGGGCCCAGCTCAGATCCGGCATGTCGGTCACGACGGCGCGCGCTTCGGGCTCCGGCGGTTCTGGCTCAGCGGCGGCTGGGACGGCTGGGGCCGGCTTTGCCGCCTCACGGCGCGCGCGCTCCGCCCTCGAGGGCCGCATCTCTGAGCCGACGTTCGCTACGGGCTCCGCCGCCGGCGTCTCGGGCTGAACGGGCTCTGGTTCCGCAATCACGGTCGCCGTGGGCTGTGCTTCAGCCGTCTCGGACGCCATTGGCTGGGCCGCCGGCGTCTCGGGCTGAACGGGCTCTGGTTCCGCAATCACGGTCGCTATGGGCTCGGCTGCCGGCGTCTCGCCAACGGTCCGCCCTTCCACACGGATCTCGGGACTCGTGCGCTCTGGCTCGGAAGGCGCCGGATGCCGCGCAGCAGGCGCCACGGCCTCGGCCACGGACCTCTCAGGCATAGGCGACTCAGGCTCAGGTTGCACGGGCGCGGCGCGCGGAGCGGGCTCCGTTTCGGGGACAAGCTCCTCATCGAGCGAGAGAAGCCGTGCCAGCGAGACCAGCTGCTGCGCGGTGAACGTCAGGCGGCCCGGTCGGCGCTCCTCGCCGGACGATAGGTACTCCACGCGATAGTCGTCGATCGTGAGCTCCGGCATCTGCTCCAGCGTGAACGCGATGCGCTGTCGGCGCGACGGCGTGAGGAGCGACAGGATCTGATCACGGTTCGTGCCCGTGACCTTCACCTGACGGTCGAAATCGCGGTCGCCGGTCCTGATGTCGTTGAACCCGAGAAGCCGCCCAAGGGTCGCCACAAGGCCTGCCGACCCCATCCGCAGCCCGTAGCCGAGTGGCTCGGGATACGCAACCACGTAGCGTGTGGAGGGCGCGCCCGTCGGTCCGGCGCCTTGGTGCACCGTGTCAACCTGGACGTGCACGCCCTTGTGCCATCCGTCGATGCGCCGCGACTCGAAGAGACCGCCCGGCGTGTAGACGAGTCCGAGACGACGCGCCGCGACGGACCACGCGTCTTCCGCCCGCTCGCCGAAGCTCGCCCGCTCGGCAAACGCCTTGAAGATCCTCGCCGCCACAGCGACTATCCCGGCCACGACCAGCCACTCAGCCATCGCCAGCCTCCCGTGTCACGCGGCCTCGAACCGATGGCCGAGCCCGCCTTGATGCACCAAGGTCGCCAGCCCGCGTCTAGCCGTCGTGCGCCTCCGGGCCGGCGGCGCTGCGCTCACTAGCAGTGCGCTCGCGAATCGCTTGGACTCCTATACGGCGAACCGAGCCCCGACGTTGCGCGGTGCCCCGGGCGCCGTGCCCCGGGTGCCGCTCGATCGTTTCTCGCGGCAGCTCACGGCCGCGGACGGTGGCTCGCGGCCGGCCCGGCAGTCGGTCGCGCAGCCGGCCATGGCTTGCTCGGCGCCTCCGACGCGGCGATACTCGCCCCATGTTCGGTCGAGGGCACTCCGTGGTTAGGGACCCAGTCCACGGGGACATCTACCTGACGTCCGAGGAGCTGCGACTCCTCGACACCCGCGAGATGCAGCGGCTCCGCGGAGTGCGGCAGCTAGGCACGGCCTACCTGGTGTACCCCGGTGCCCAGCACACGCGCTTCGAGCACTCGCTTGGCACCCTGCACCTCACATCGCGCCTAGTCGACGCAGTCAACGTCAACCGCAGCATAGCTCCGAGCGCACTTGCCGGCGTTGCGGACGATGAGCTGCGCGTGCTCAGGGCCGCGGCCCTGGTCCACGATATCACACACATTCCGTACGGACACAACATCGAGGATCAAAGCGGGCTGCTCGAGCGCCACGACTCGGCTGACAGGTTCAGGTCAGCGCTGGCCGCCGACACCGAGGTCGGGCAAGTCCTGGACGAGATGGGCATCAGGATGGAAGTGCTGGCGGTGCTGGTGCCGGCCGGCGAGCCCGAGAGCGCGCAGGTGCCGCACTACTGGCGCGAGCTCATGTCGGACACCATCTGCGCTGACATACTCGACTACCTGCGCCGCGACGCGTACTACACCGGACTGAACCTGCTCTACGACGACAGGGTGCTCAACTACTTCAAGATCGACCGCTCCTCCGGGCACCTGTTCGTCGATTTCGAGAAGCGCGGCTTGATCCGGGCCGACATCCTCAGCGAGATCCTCCGCGTGTTGGATGCCCGCTACTTCTTCTCTGAGCGCGTGTACTACCACCATGCCAAGGTGAGCGCCGGCGCCATGGTCGCGCTGTCGGTGGAGGCCGCCCTTCTGGACGGCGGGCTGGAGCCGCGGCAGCTGTACGACCAGACGGACGACTCGCTGCTCCAGCTGCTCGAGCGGCACGCGCCCGCCGACGCGGCGGGCCGCTCACGCCAGGCCGACCTGCTGCGCAGGTTCAGGTCGCGGCGGCTGCTCAAGCGCGCCTGCGTGTTCCCGCTGGACACCAACCGCGAGGTGCAGGACGAGCTGTTGGCGCTGTTCTTCGCCCCTGGACGCCGCGCGCAGCGTGTCGCGTTCGAAGCGGAGATCAGGCAGGCGCTCCGGCGGCGCGGTGTCGAGCCGCCCGTCGTCGCGGTGTACTGCCCTGCCCGACGGATGCAGCTCAAGGAAGCGGAGACGCACGTCCGCTTCCCCGGCGGTGGCGACATCAAGCCGCTATCGGCATTCGGCGACCTGGTGCCGCGCCTGGCGGACCTCGAGGGCGCCTACCGCGACCTCTGGAAGATGTACGTGCTGGCGGGAACGAGCGACCGCGGGACTCTGGCGCTCATCGGAGAGATCGTGGCCGACCTGCTCCCGCAAGCCCACAACGCCTACGAGCCGCTCGCCTAGCAGCCGGCATCAGTGCCCGCGCGGGTCGGCTCGTTCACCTGTCGCGGGTGCCCTCGCGATCAGGCGACCATGACTACGCGTCTCCGACGCCGGCGGCACTACCGGTCGATGACGATGGTCTGGGTCCGCTCCGGGCCCACGCTGACGATGCGCACCGGCACGCCGACGTACTCCTCGATCTTCGCCAGGTAGCGCCTGGCGCCCGACGGCAGGTCGTCGTACGTCCGGCAATCGGTGACCTCCTGATCGAAGCCCGGCATGGTCTCGTATGCGGCTTCGGCCGTCGCAACTTCGTAGGCCGAGGCGGGGAACACATCGGTGCGCTCGCCATCGACGACATAAGCATTGCACACCCGCAGGACCTCGAATCCGGCCAGCACGTCGAGCAGGGTCACGGCGAGCGCGGTGGCCCCGCACGTGCGCGCGGCATATGGCACCGCGACCAGATCGAGCCAGCCGCAGCGGCGCGGCCGGCCCGTCGTCGTGCCGTACTCGTGGCCGCGATCGCGCATTCGCTGCCCGATCTCGTTGTCCTGCTCGGTCGGGAACGGTCCCCCGCCCACGCGGGACGTGTACGCCTTGACCACGCCGATGACCTCGCCCACGGCACTGCCCGGAACACCGGCGCCCGGATACAGGCCCAGCGCCGACGAGTTGCTCGAGGTCACGTACGGGTAGGTCCCGTGGTCGACGTCGAGGAGGAAGCCGTTGGCCCCCTCGAACAGCAGCGTGCGGCCGTCACGCATCAACGCGTGCAGCAGCTCGCCGGTGTTGCACACGTGCGGCCCCAGGGCCTCGCCGTACTCG
>JBJYWW010000139.1:0-6642 GCA_046259645.1 Anaerolineae bacterium | reverse complement strand
TCTCACCCGAGCACCTTGCCGACGTCGAGCACTACATCGAGGTCGGCGTGGCCGAGGGCGCGGAGGTCGCCGTCGGCGGGTCTAGACCGAGGGACGAGGCGCTCGCCGCCGGCAACTTCCTGCTGCCGACGGCGCTCGTCGGCGCGCGCAACGACATGCGCGTGGCGCAAGAGGAGATCTTCGGCCCCGTCGCGACGATCATCCCGTTCGACGGCGAGGGAGACGCGGTGCAGGCAGCCAACGACACTATGTACGGGTTGGCGGCCTCGGTATGGACGAGCGACGTGGCTCGCGCCCACCGCGTGGCGGCTGCGGTTCGCAGCGGAGTCGTCACCGTGAACCAGCCCTTCACGGTCTTCCCGGGCACGCCGTTCGGCGGCTACAAGCAGTCGGGCTGGGGGCGCGAAGCGTCGCTCGACGCGTTGCGCGACTACACGGAGCTCAAGAGCGTGGTGGTCCACACCGGAACCAAGCCGGTAAACCCGTTCGGCCTATAGCGGAGGTGAAGGCAATGCGCCAGATAGTGGAGTGCGCACCCAATTTCAGCGAGGGTCGGCGCCAGGACGTCGTCGATGCCATCGTGCGCGCGATCGAGGAGTGCGGCGTGCGCGTCCTGGCCGTGTCGTCCGATCCAGAGCGGAACCGCACGTCGGTCCGGTTCATAGGCGACCCCGACGCGGTGTCCCGCGCGGCGTTCGCGGGCGTTGCCGCCGCCGCCCAGGACATCGACATGGCCGAGCACACCGGGGACTATCCGCGCATCGGAGCGTGCGACGTCGTGCCGCTCGTGCCCCTCGTCGGGGTCACGATGGACGAGTGCGTCGCGCTCGCCGGGCGCCTGGGCGAGCGCATCGGGGGCGAGCTGGGCCTGCCGGTGTACCTCTACGGCGAGGCGGCGACCAGGCCTGAGCGCCGCGACATAGGCGCGGTCCGGGAAGGCGAGTACGAGGGGCTCAAGGGCGTGATCGGCACCGACTCGTCCAGGGCGCCCGACTTCGGTCCGGCCGAGATGGGCGCGGGCGGCGCCACCGCGGTCGGTGCGAGGTGGCCGTTCGTGGTCTACACGCTCGTCCTCGACACGGCTGACGTCGACGTGGCCGCAGCGGTCGCCGCGGCGTTGGATCACGGATCGGGCGGTCTGGCCGATGTCAGCGCGCTCGCCCGTCCCCCGGCCGAGGACGGCGGGGCCAGGGTAGAGGCGCGCGTGACGCGCCCCGATACGACCCCTCTCGAGCGTGTCTTGGCGGTCGCCGAGGTCGAGTCGGCCGCACACGGAGCCGCCGTTCGGAAGGCGACGCTGGACGGGCTCGTGCCGCAGTCTGTGCTTGCCTCCGCCGCCGCGCGCCGGCTCAAGCTGGCTGCCGACAGGCCGCCGCAGACCATTGAGCGCGCGCTGCTGGAGTCCGAGACGCCCGACGCCGAGGAGGACGTGCTGCCGCGCGGCTACGTCAGCGCCGTGTCCTCCGAGTCGCCGACGCCGGGCGGTGACAGCGCCGCTGCCGTGACGGCATCGCTCGGCGCGGCCCTTGCCGGCATGGTCGCGGCGCTGACGATCGGCCAGCCGAAGTACGCCGACGTCGAGAGCGCGATGCGCGATCTACGAGGCCGGGCGAGCGGACTGCAGGACGCGCTGCTCGAGCTCGCCGCGGCCGACTCGGACGCGTACGAGAAGTTCACGGCCGCTACCGGCATGCCTCGTGGCACGGCCGAGGAGAACGACGCCCGCCGCGAGGCGATCGAGTTGGCGGTGCGCGCGGCGATCGAGTCGCCGCTGGACGTCATGCGACGGGGCGTCGACATGCTGCGGCTGGCCAAGATGGCGTCGGAGAGCGGGAACCTAAGTGCCGTAGGCGATTCGGGCGTGGCCGGCTATCTCGGCAGCGCCGCCGTGCAGGGCGCGTCCTTGAGCGTGGAGTCCAACGTGGTCGGGCTGCGCGACCTCGAGGAGGGCGACCGCTATCGCCGGGAAGCCGAGCACCTGCTGCGGGAGGCGCTCGAGCTTGCCGCCGACATCGACCGGACGGTGCGCGAGCGGATGAAGGGCTAACCGATGTCGCCGCGTCGAAGCCGCTACTCGAAGGCCCGCCGCGTGTCTGCGCTCGAGATGCAGCGCACCGCCTTTGTCCAGCTGACGTCGGCCGTGCTCTTGTTCTTCGTGATCGTGATGGTCGCGGCCTACGTCTTCATGGTGCAGGTCGGTCGACGGGACGTGCGCGGCGTGGCTCCGGTCCTGGGCGGTTTCATGGAGGCCGGCCGCGACAGTAACGTCGTGGCTGGGCACTCGCTGCTGTCGTCGCGCGGCTTGGCCGACATGTCGCGCGAGGACCTTGCGGCCCTGTACGCTGACCGTCACCTGTTCGCGGGCTACGATCGTCTGCGCCTGACGTCGTTCAGCTCCGCGCCGAGCGACGACCCGTTCGTGTCTGAAACCGCGACGGTCGCAGCGATCGTGGAGTACGACGACGGCTTGCCGGCGCGGCTAGACGCGCAGCTCGACCTGGAGGACACGACATGGCGAATCCAGTCGATCAGCATTGCCAGGGCGCCCAGGTGACGGACGGCAGCGAGAAGTTGATCGTCACATGGGACGACGTCGAGGACATGTGCCGCGTGCTGGGCGAGCGGCTGCAGGGCGAGGAGTTCGACAAGATCCTGGGCGTGGCGCGCGGCGGGCTGATACCTACGGCGCTCCTTGCACAGGAGCTGGGGGCGCGGGACGTCCTGGTCGCGTCGCTGGCCAGCTACCAAGCCGACGAGCGCGGTGACGACCTCGCCGTGCTCGAGTTCCCGGTAAGTGAGATCCTGGCCGGGAAGCGTGTCCTGATCGTCGACGATGTCTGGGATTCGGGCCGCACGCTGGAGCTCACAAGGCGACTCGTCGAAGAGGCCGGCGGCGAGCCCAAGGTCGCGGTGCTGCACTACAAGCCCAGGATGTCGCGCTTCCCGGAGCTTGCGCCAGACTACTGGCTCGCCGAGACCGACGATTGGGTCGTCTACCCGTGGGAACGCGGCAACTAGACTCTCCCGCCCCGCAGCGCACGGTGCCATTGGCGCTCGTCGGCGCGGGCACCGTCGGCTGCGCACTCCTCACGCAGATCCTTGCCACCCGGAGGCTGCACATGCGCCGCTACGGCCTGCGGCTGTGTGTCGCCGCGGTCGCCGATTCGAGCGGAGCCGTCGCAGCGGCGCCGGAGCTGCCCGACGCGTACATTGCTCGCCTGGTCGGGCACAAGGCTGCCGGGCGCGCGTTGGCGGATCTTCCGGGCGACGCGTCAGACACATCAGCGACGCTCTCCGCGGAGAAGCTGGCGCGACTGACCGATGAGCTGTCCGCCGACGCGACGGACGGACGCCTGGTGCTCGTCGACGCAAGCGCGACGGACACCACGGCCCTGCTGATCGAGGCGCGACGGCTGGGTTGGAGCCTGGCTCTGGCCAACAAGCTGCCGCTGACCGGTCCGATGCGTGACTTCGAGGCCATCACCCTCGCCGGGCGAGGGGCGCGCTGGGAAACGACCGTGGCATCCGCGCTGCCGGTGATCTCGTCGCTGCAATCGTTGGTCGAGCGAGGCGACCACGTGCGCTGGGTGACCGGCGCCTTCTCCGGGACGATGGGCTACGTGGTGCACCGCCTCGAGCAGGGTGGCGACCTGTCCGAGGCGGTGGCGGAGGCCGTCAGCCGCGGCTACGTCGAGCCTGACCCGCGAGCGGACCTGTCGGGCCTCGACGCCGGGCGCAAGGCGTTGATCGTCGCCCGCACCATCGGCTACGAGCTGGAGCTGGCCGACGTGGCGATCGAGGGGCTCTACCCTCCCGAGTGGGATCGGCTCGAGCTCGGGGAGTTCCGCGCCCGGCTGCCCGAGATCGACGACCTGATGGCCCGGCGCGTTGCGGCGAGCCGTGACGCTGGCAGTCGGGTGCGCTATCTGGCCTACGTCGGCGAGGGAACCGCGCGAACCGAGGTCGCCGACGTTGCGGCCGGGTCGCGCCTCGCCGGGCGACACGCCACCGACAGCCTCGCCGTCATCGAGACCGACCACTTCCGGACGAACCCGCTCGTGCTGTCCGGACGGGGCGGCGGGCCGAAGGTGACGGCCGCCGGCGTGCTGGGCGACGTGCTCTCGCTCGTTCGCGACTGAGCCTGGTGGTCGCGCGGACCGGGTCCGCGCGATTGGAGCGGCGAGCTTCTCATCCGCCATCGGGCTGCCACCACCAGCCGCCGCCCCGACGGTCAGGAACAGCCGGATGAGCTAGCGACTCGCGAGGCTAGCCCCACTCGCCCGGCTAGCCTGGTTGACCGGGCTCGTTCGGCCCGCCACGGTCACCAAGCAGCACCGCCGCCAAGCCGAGAACGGCCGCGAGCGCCAGCGCGACGACCAGTGGCAGCGGGAACCCCGGACCCGCGTCCGGCACAGTGTCAGCGTCCGGGGCAGAATCATGAGCAGCGTCCGGCGCACCGGATGTGCCGCCCGACTCGCCTGCTCCAATGCCCGGCGTGCCCAAGGCGCCCGCCGGAGCGAGGCGCGTGACGAGCGCCGGCTGGGCCGACTCGGCTCCAGCCGCGGTCTCCACCAGCTGCGGCGGCACCGTCGGCGCTGTCGAGGCCGCCTCCCCGGACGCCGGCCCCGCGGTCGGGCGCCCAGGAAGGAGCACCTGACCAGGGACAGTGCCAGCTACCGGGATCGGCCTGCCGGTCGTGTCGTCCGCGGACAGCGCGTCGAGGACCACCGGCACGCCTCCGGGCTTCGCCAGCGCACCCAGATAGCTGGCCCACGTTGCGTCTATCGTGCGCCCGAGCTCGGAGATGGCCAATGTGATCACGTCGGTCTCGGCCGGACGGCTGGCAGCATCAAGTGCCGCCAACAGGGCCCCGGCCAGCGGCGCCGCCAGCCCGTGCTCGTCCAGCGCCGTGTAGAGGCTGCCCGGCACGCCTTGTCCGCGTAGCAGCGTGACCAGCGGCTCCGCCAGCTGCGCCGCCGCGCGCGGCGTGTCGCCTTGGCGGACCAACTCACCGGCCGCCTGTCGCGCCGTCTCCATCTGCCGCACGTCGGCCGTGGGCAGGTAGTCCTCGCCGTGGACGTCGGCGTCCAGCACCTCGAAGACGAGTTGGGCAATGGCCGTGCTGCCCGATGGGCCTGTCGGCGCCGCAGGCAGCCGCAGCGTGGCTCGGCCGACAGCATCGTCGCGCGCGACCGAGCCCTCGGCCACGTCCCAGGTGACGTCCAGCAGTCTCAGCGTCGAGGGGCTCCATCGAGCCACCAGCTCCATCGAGCCCAGGCCAATCTGCGGAATGTCCTCGGCCACTATCGGCACCGCCACCACCGCACCGGGCCCGTCGGCCGTGACCTCGAACGCCCGGAAGCTGAGCCGGCTGCCGTCGGCAGCGGGTGGCCGCGGGGTCGGAGCGAGGCCAGTGCCCTGCTCGAGCCGATCCAGCGCCCCGGAGAAGATTTCGGCCGCGACGCGCGCATCGGTCAGCGACTGGTCGAGCGCCGCCGCCCGCAGGCGCATCGCGAACACGCGCGCAAGGTCCACGTCGAACTGCGCGCCGCCGGCGTCCGTTACGTCCGGCCCCCAGCGACTGACATCGTCTATCAGGTCGATCGCCGCGTTCCGCATGTCGCGCCACTGACCGGACTCGCCGAGCGCCAGCGCCGCGTTCGCGGCCGTGCGCCAGCGGATCACGTCCTGCGCGGCCGCGGTCGAGGCGCCGTCGGCCGGCGCTCCGGAGCCGGCAGCCATGACCGCCTGCTCGATCGAGGTGATCGCGACTCGCAGGCGCGCCCGATCCTCGGTGTCCAGGGCGTCGACCAGATCCACGATCTGCTCGTCCACCAGCCGAAACGCGGCCACCGCCGGATCGCCGAGCTCGGACTCGAGGCCGGGCCGGTGGAGGTCCATCACGTCCAGGGCCGTGTTGTACGCCGCGTCCGCGCTCTGCCACGCGCCGGCCGCCGCCGCATCGTCGACGGCGCCGAACGCGTCCGCGATCGCTCGCAGCCTGTCGGCCGCGCTCTCGCCGCCCGCGGGCGGCACCGCGCCAGCGCCGGGCTCGGTCTGCCCATGTGCGCACGGCGCCGCGGCCGCCGCGGTCAGCACCGCGGCCGCAACCAGGGCGGCCGCCACCTTGATTGCCGGCACAGGGGCCCGATGCCGCCGCGCAAGTCGCTCGACCAACATGCTCGTCTCCAACGCTATGTCAAGTAACGCGGACCGGCTAAGTCTACGCGCGGCGAGGCGGGCTGTCAACGGAGGCCGTGCCCAAAATCGACGTGCGACCGGAGCGGAATTGCGCAAGGCAAAGAGAGCAGTGCGGAGCGCCTGTAGGACGGTGCAGAGCACCTCTTCACCGGGCAAGACGGCCACCAGAGCGAGATCGAGCGCACCGACCAGTGATGGATTTTTTGTGGGGTCGACGCATAGAATAGCTGAACGTTGACCGGATCGCAGGACGTCGATTATACTGCCCGCGGCCGCCGGGCGAGCCCCGGGGCCGGTTTAGCGGGCACGAGCCCTGTCGCCGTACGGGCCAGGGGTATTCGATTGGAGCATGTGCAAGTGGATCGCCACGAGGGTTATGAGCGTTGGATGTCGTTGAGCGAGGCCAGTTCGTTGTTGGGCGTACACGCATCAACCCTGCGC
>JBJYWW010000138.1:0-5117 GCA_046259645.1 Anaerolineae bacterium | reverse complement strand
TAGTGGGTATCGGGTCGCCGTGCGGATCGTGAGTCGGGTGCCCCAGGCGCGCCGCCAGATCGTCCGCGTCACCCGGCGTCAGAGTGTGCTCCATGTGCTCGGCGCGAGCGTGCCACTCCGACTCGTCGTAGCCGGTCTCGTCGGCCAGGTAGCGCTCCCACAGCCGGTGCGCGCGGAGCACCTGCAGCGCGTACTCCCGCCCGGTCGGCGTCAGCTGGAACTGCCTGTTGCGCAGCTTGATCAGCCCTCGGTCCGACAGCTCGGCCGCTACAGCGGCCGCCACGTCAGGTGAGTCGCCGAGGCATCCCGCGAGGCTCTCGATGTCGGCTGCGCCGCCACGCGACTCGGCGTGGAGGAGGTGCTTCAAGGCATCCTCGACCCGCGTGCGATCGCGGCTCTCGCGAGACGCGCTCCAGCGCGCGACGAGGCCGTGCCGCGGCCACATCGCGGCGATTGCGAGGATCGCGGCGGCTGCCAGTGCGACGAGTGGTCCGCTCAAGCTACCTCCTAGAGATTTAGGTGCGCCTAATAATGAAGTCAGGCGCCATTATATCCAGACCGCGCGGCTCTGTCAACGGCTCTGCGGCGTGCCGTCGGCCGGCTTCCACCGGAGCCGTCGCGTCTGCGCTGGCGCGGTGATGGCGCGGCATCGTACAATGTCGGGCGATGACGCCCGACATCATGATGGTCCTCGGGATACTCGTCGTGGCCATGCTGCTGTTCGTCGCCGAGCGGCCGTCGTCAGACGTCGTGGCCCTGATGGTGCTGCTCAGCCTCACGGTGACCGGGCTCGTGACGCCTGAGGAGGCTCTGTCCGGCTTCAGCAACCCGGCGGTGATCACGGTGTGGGCCGTGTTCATCCTGTCGGGCGGCCTGTACAGCACCGGCGTGGCGCGCATCGTGGGTCAGCGCGTCCTGGCCCTGGCCGGCACGGAAGAGCGGCGGCTCGTCGCGGTGATCATGCTGACCGCGGCCCTCATGTCGGCGGTGATGAACAACGTCGGCGTCGCGGCGCTGCTGCTGCCGGTGGTGATGGACTTGTCGCGGCGCACGGACATCCCGGCGTCACACCTCTTGATGCCGCTGGCGTACGGCTCGCTGCTGGGCGGCCTGATGACGCTTATCGGCACGCCCCCGAACCTGCTCGTCAGCGGCATCATGGACGCCGCCGACCTCGAGCCGTTCGGGCTGCTGGACTTCACGCCGGTTGGGTCGGTGGTGATGGTCGCGGGTGTCGCGTTCATGGTCTTTGTTGGCCGGCTCCTCCTGCCGTCGCGAGACGTCGCGCGCGTGGTGTCGCGCGACGTGGAGGCGGCGACTGCTATGGCGCCGGTCGAGGGTGGCGCCCGGGTCGCTGGCAGCGCGAGCGCCACCGCGAGGAGCTCGGCAGCGGCGTCTTCCGCCGCGGCGGGGGGTGCCGCGGCCAGTGGCGAGACGGGCTCGGGCGCGCGCGCGCGCGGCGTGGACGAGTCCCTGAAAAACCTCGTGGAGCTAGACGCGCGGCAGTTCGTGCTGCAGATCCCCGAGGGCTCGGCATTGGCCGGCCTCTCACTGTCCGAGAGCCGTCTCGGCTCGGCGCTGGGCCTCAACGTGGTGGCGATATCGCGTGAGGGGCGAACCGTGCTGGCGCCGCCCGCCGAGACCATCCTCCAGGCCGGTGATCGCCTTGTCGTCGCTGGGCGCAGCGATCAGTTCGACCTCCTGCGAACCGACAGGCACCTGCGGGTGGTCGGCGCCAACATGACCCCCGACGACCTCGAGCGGCGGGGATTGACGATCGCGGAGGCCGAGATCGCCCCGACCGGTCGGCTCGTGGGCACCACCCTGCGCGACTCCGGCTTCAAGCAGAGCTACGACGCCACCGTGCTGGCGCTCGACAGCGGCGGCGAGGTGCGCCAGACGGACTTCGACCAGATCCCGCTTCGTCCCGGTGATGTCCTGCTGCTGGCGGGCGACGACGGCTTGCTCGCCGCTCTCGGTGGGAGGCGGACGTTCGCCGACGTGCGGCTGCCGTCGGCCGAGACGGTCACCGATCGGTACGGGCTGGGCCGGTATCTGCTAGCGATGGAGGTCACCGAGGGCTCGGCCCTCGCCGGGCAGACCCTTGCCGAGAGCCACCTCGGTGACGCGTTCGGACTGGCCGTGGTGGGCATCGCGCGCGAGAGCGAGGCGCTGCAGCTTCCGGAAGCCGACACGGTGCTGCAGGTGGGGGACGTGCTGATAGTCAAGGCCCCGGCCCGGACTCTGCGGACGCTGCGCGCACTGCGCCGCCTGAAGGTCGAGCGCCAGCTGCCGCCAGAGCTGGCAGACCTGGAGTCGCCCGAGATCGGGCTGTCCGGCGTGGCGCTGTCGCCGTACACCAAGCTCGCGGGCAAGACGCTGCGGGACATCCACTTCCGAGAGAAGTATGGCCTGAACGTGGTCGCGATCTGGCGCGGCGGGCGCGCATATCGACATAATCTACGCGACATGGAGCTGCGATTCGGCGACGCGCTGCTGCTCCACGGGCGGCGCGAGCGACTGCGCCTGCTGGGCAGCGAGCCGGACTTCCTCGTCCTCACCGAAGAGGCGCAGGAGCCGATCCGCGACGACAAGGCGTGGCTTGCGGCGGGGATCATGGGGCTCGGCGTGCTGCTGCCGGTGGTGATGGGCTGGCTGCCGATTCAGATCGCGGCAATCATGGGCGCGGTCCTCATGGTGGTCACCGGCTGCCTCCGCATGGACGATGCCTATCGCTTCATCGAGTGGAAGGCTGTCTTCCTGATCGCGGGCATGCTGCCCTTGGGCATCGCCATGCAGACCTCGGGCGCGGCCGAGCTGATCACGGAGAAGGTGGTGGCATCGATCGGGGGCTATGGGCCGCTGGCCGTCATGGCCGGGCTGTTCGTACTCACGGCCCTGGCGTCGCAAGTGATGCCCAACGCGGCCGTAGCGGTGCTGGTCGCGCCGATCGCCATCCGAACGGCTGCGGACCTCAGCTTCAGCCCGGACGCGCTCGCGATGACGGTCGCCATCTCCGCGTCCGCCAGCTTCCTCAGCCCGGTCGGGCACCCGGCCAACATCCTGATCATGGGGCCCGGCGGCTACAAGTTCACCGACTACATCCGGGTCGGGCTGCCGCTGACGATCGTGGTGCTGGTCGTCACGCTGCTGGTCCTGCCGCTGTTCTGGCCGCTGCAGTAGAGCGCCAGCGACCGCACCCTAGGCCGGCTGCTTCGCCGCCTCCTTCTTGGGCGCCAGGAGCCGCTGCGTCTCCGCGATCTCCTCTGGCGTGACCGTCAGGCGCAGCTCCTCGAGCTCGTGCATCACGCGGGCCCACTTCTGGCCCTCGGCCGCGCTGATCCACTCGAGCCGCAGGCGCTCCGGTCGAATGCCCTTGCGCTCCAGGCTCTTCTGCAGCCGCTTCATCCGCTTGTCGGTCTCGTGGTTGGCGTCGATGTAGTGGCAGTCGCCGAAGTGGCAGCCGGAGACCAGCACCACGGCCGCACCGGCGCGGAACGCCCGGAGCACGAACTCGGGATCCACGCGCCCGCTGCACATGGTGCGGATGGTGCGGAAGTTGGACGGCTGCTGGAGGCGGCTCACGCCGGCGAAGTCGGAGCCGGCATACGAACACCAGTTGCAAGCGAAGACCAGTACCCGCTCTTGCGGATCGTGCTCGAGCGCCGCGTCGATTTGCGCCACCATCTGCTGATCGGTGAAGTGCCCCACGTCGATGGCCGTGAAGTTGCACTCCGGCACGCACGTGCCGCAGCCGTGGCACATCGCCTCGATGACCTCGGCCTTTATCTTGAGCTTGGCGTCGCCGCCGATGATGGCGTTGAACGGGCAGACGATCGTGCAGCGCCCGCACGAGTTGCAGACGGCCGCGTCGACCGTCGCGACAACGGGCTCCAGCTCGATGGTCTTCTTGTTGAGGACGATCTGGGCCCTGGCCGCGGCGGCGCTGGCCTGCGTCACCGACTCCTTCACGTCCTTCGGCCCCTCCGCGCAGCCGGCCAGGAACACGCCGTCGGTCGGTGCGTCGACCGGTTGCAGCTTCGGGTGGCGCTCCAGGAAGAAGCCGTCCTCCGTCGTCGACAGCGTCAGCAGGCGCTTCACATCCGCCTGCTGCTCGGGTGGGATCAAGCCCAGCGAGAGCACCACCATGTCGAGCTCGTGTGTCTCTAGCTCTCCAGTCATCGTGTTCTCGACGGTGAGGAGCAGGTTGCGGGTCGCCGGGTCCTCGTAGATCTCGCCCGGCAGCCCGCGGATGTACTTGACGCCGGTCTCCTTGCTTCGGCGGTACAGGTCCTCGAAGCCCTTGCCGAAGGCGCGGATGTCCATGTAGTAGACCGAGATGTCGACGTCCGGGTAGTGGTCCTTCAGGAGCAGGCTGTCCTTGACCGTGTTCATGCAGCAGATGTTGGAGCAATACGGGTGCCCGCGCTCGTTGCGGTCGGGCCCCGGACCCGCGCCGTTTGAGCCGCCCTCCGGGAGCACGGTCCGCGACCCGATGCACTGGATGAACCCGATGCGGTGGGGCGGCCGCAGGTCGGTCGGGCGCACGAAGTGCCCCTCCGTCGGGCCGCCCGCGCTGATCAAGCGCTCGAACTCCAGGCTCGTGATCACGTTCTCGTACTTCGTGTAGCCGTACTCGGTGAGGCCCGCGGGGTCAAATACGTCGAGGCCAGTGGCGACGATGATGGTGCCGACGTCGAACTCGACCATCTGGTCCGTCTGGTCGAAGTCGATGCTGCCCGCGTCGCACACCTCCTGGCACTTGCCGCAGGCTATCGGGTTGCGTCCGAGGCACTCGTCGGGGTTGATGATGTACGCAGCCGGTACCGCTTGAGGGAAGGGGATGTAGATCGCGCGCCGCGTGGCTAGGCCGCTCTGGAACTCGTCGGGCAGCGTCACGGGGCACACGTCCACGCAGTCGCCGCACGCCGTGCAGGTGTCGGTGTCTACCAGCCGCGCCTTCTTGCGCACCTTGACGTGGAAGTTGCCGACGAAGCCGGATATTTCCTCGATCTCGCTGTGGGCGAGGAGTTCAATGTTGGGATGCCGACCGGCATCCATCATCTTAGGGCCGAGAATTCATATGCTGCAGTCCATCGTCGGATAGGTCTTGTCCA
>JBJYWW010000137.1:3924-9187 GCA_046259645.1 Anaerolineae bacterium | reverse complement strand
TTGCCTGCTTACTTCGATCGCCCGAAAACAAACTCGGCCGTGATCGTGTTCCAGCGCTTGACGACAACAAGCGGAACGCCGTCTCCCGACGGTGCCCCGCTCGCTTGCCCGCGCGTGACGCGCAGTAGTGGAAACACCAGGTTCCGAGTCTTCCAGACGGGTCTCGTCGCAGGTAACCACATCCTCGTTGCGCGGTAGCGGCGCTCTACCGGCCGCCTTTCGGCGGCGGCTACCGAATCGCTCCGTTCGCGAACGCGAGCCCGAAGGCTCAATGTCGCTGGCGTCGTTCAGCGGAGACGACGGACGCTGGCCGGATGCCCTTGCAGAAATCCGGTCTGCCGCGTCTGTCTCGGACGACTGCCCGAGGGCTGCCGTCTATCGACAGTCGGTGGCTGTTCCGCCATCGGCACCGCACCGGAGTGCAGCGAGGTGTCAGTCCGAAGACTAACGATGGTCACCTGTTAATGAGGTCCGTATGGGTCATCGGAACCTGGTACGCGCAGTATACGGCATAGGCCCACGAATAGTCAATAGGCGTGCCTTAAAATCGGAGGGCTCCTTGTCCACCGCCGTGCTCGGCCCAGTCCACAGAGCTGCCCACGCCTGTCCACAGGTTGTCCCCACTGGCCCCCGCAGCGACCGGCTGGGACTCCGCCATGGCTTGACGCGCCCGCCGCTCGATCGGTCGGGCGCCCGTCATGGACGTCGTTTGGCTGGTCTGTCGAGGACCCGCTCCGCCGCTTGACCGGTCCGGCCGCCTGGTACAGCATGCGCCCCGTGAGTCGGCGGAGCTGAAGGAGGAGGCGCCGTTGCGGGTCCCGGCGTGGTTGCCGCTAACCGCGGCCGCAGTCGTGATGGTAGGCGGCTTCTTGGCCGCCGAGCCCAAGACGCCCTTGACGTGGGCGTGGCTATTCTGGGTCGTGGCCTTCTTCGCCATCGAGGCCTACGCGATCTACAACGGCACCCCGGGCGACACCCTATCCGGCTACATCTGGCGCTGGGCGCGCGCTGCGTGGTGGCGCAAGCTCGTCGTGGCCGCCGCCTTGGCGTGGCTCGCCTACCACTTCGTGCTTCAGCCCCTCATGCCCAACTGAGGAGCGACGGCTACGGCGCAACGACCCCGCAGTAGTACCCGTCGGCGTCGCGAAGCGAGCCCAGGTGGCTCTCGATGGCGGCTCGCTCCTCGGCCGTGAGATCGACGGGCGCCCCGTCCGCGCCCACCGCCCCCTCGCGCAGCAGTCCGGACAGGTCATCGACGTACTGCGTCACCAGGAGAGCGGCGGTCTCGTCGTCGAGCGCCGCTGCGGCGTCAAGGAGATCCCCGCAGCCAAGCGGCTCCAACCCCGAGAGCTGGCGCACGCGACCTGGCCACTCGACCACCGCTGCCTCTTCCGGCATGCCGGACGCCGCAGCCGAGCCGGCACCAGCGGCGGCCGTCTGGGTCGCTAACACGTCCTCGCCCGCCGGCAGCGATGGCTCCATGATCATCTGGCTTGCCTCGACGCACGACGCCGTGGCGAGCCCCCCCACGACCATCGCCATCACCACTGCCGCCATCCTGTGCATTCGCCCGGTCTCCTCGTGTCTCGCGACGGGGCCGACTAGCCCGGCCCGTCGAAGCTTAGCGCTATCTCTCCGTCGACGGCGTCCACGGTCACCGTCCCGCCGCCCTCGAGCGTCCCGAAAAGGAGCTCCTCCGTGAGCGGCCGCTTGACGCTCTCGTCGATGACACGCGACAGCGGGCGCGCCCCGAACGCCGGATCGTGCCCCTTGGCCGCCAGCAGCTCGCGCGCCGCCGCCGTCACCTCGACCGTGACGCCGCGACCGGCGACCTGGGCGCGCAGCTCGTCAACGAACTTGTCGACGATGAGCAGCATCACCTGCGGGGTGAGCGCCGCGAAGCGAAGGCGTCCGTCGAGGCGGTTGCGGAACTCGGGGCTGAACAGCCTCTCGACAGCGGCGTGGTCGTCGCCGCCGCCGGCCTCGGCGCCGAAGCCCAGCGCCCCTTGCTCAAGCTCGCGCGCGCCGACGTTCGACGTCATCAGCAGGATCACGTGCCGGAAGTCCGTCTGCTTGCCGTTCGTGTCGGTCAAGGTGCCGTGATCCATGATCTGCAGCAGTATGTTGAACACGTCCGGGTGGGCCTTCTCGATCTCGTCGAGGAGGAGCACCGCGTGCGGGCTCTGGCTGACCGCTTCGGTCAGCAGGCCGCCGCGGTCGTAGCCCACGTACCCGGGCGGCGCCCCGACCAGGCGTGACACGCTGTGTCGCTCCATGTACTCGCTCATGTCGTAGCGCAGGAACGCGATGCCGAGCGCCGTCGCCAACTGCTTGGCGACCTCGGTCTTGCCGACGCCGGTGGGTCCCGTGAGCAGGAAGGACCCGACGGGCTTGTCGGGCTCGCGCAGCCCCGCTCGCGACACCTTGATGGCGGCGACGAGCGCGGCGATCGGTGGATCTTGACCGAACACCACCCGCCGCAAGTCGTCCTCTAGCCGCTGCAGCGACTCCTTGTCGTCGCCGACCACGCGCCGCGCCGGGATCTGCGCCATCGTCGCGAGCACCGTCTCGACCTGACGCGGCCCGACCCGCTTGCCGCCGGCGAGGGACACCGCGGCGCCGGCCTCGTCGATCAGATCGATGGCCTTGTCCGGCAGCCGCCTGTCGCGCAGGTAGCGACCGGCGAGCTCGGCGGCGGCCAGCAAGGCGCTCCTGGTGTAGGTGACGCCGTGGTGGCTCTCGTAGCGCTCGCGCAACCCCTCGAGGATCTTCACCGTCTCGTCGACCGACGGCTCGATCACCTCGATCTTCTGGAAGCGCCTGACCAGCGCCGGGTCGCGGCTGAAGTTCTGGCGGTACTCCTCCCACGTAGTCGCGCCGATGCAGCGCAGACCGTCGGACTCGAGCGCCGGCTTCAGCAGGTTGGAGGCGTCCATGGTGCCGGTGCCCACCGCCCCCGCGCCGATCACGGTGTGGATCTCGTCGATGAACAGGACCGCCCCCGGCTGGCTCTCGAGCGCCCGCAACACGGCCTTGAGGCGCTCCTCGAAGTCGCCGCGATAGCGCGTGCCGGCGAGCAGCGCGCCCATGTCCAGTCGATAGATCCTGGTGGACTTCAGCGCGTCGGGAACGTTTCCTTCGGCGATCAGGCGCGCGAGTCCCTCGACGATCGCCGTCTTTCCGACGCCCGGGTCGCCCACGTAGACCGGGTTGTTCTTCCGGCGGCGGCGCAGCACGTGCAGCGTACGTTGGATCTCCTTGCCCCGGCCCACTAGCGGGTCGATCAGGCCGGCGGCGGCCCGCTCTGTCAGGTCGGTGGCGTACGCCTCGATGGGGTTGCCGGCGACCTCCGCGTCCGCGGCTCCCGCGGCCCCCGATGCCCCGGCCGCTCCCGTCGCGCCCGATGCGCCAGCTCTTCCCGCCGCGCCGGTCCCACCGTCCGGCCCCGGTTCCCCGTCCGGTCCCGGCGCACCGTCCGGCCCCGGCTCGCCGTCCGGTCCCGGCGCACCCCTGGCGCCGCGCAACCCGTCTCCGCCGTCGCCGCCTTCACGTCGCCAGCCGTGCGCCAAGAAACCTACCACGTCGAGCCGTGTAACACCCTGCTCGGCGAGGACATCGAGGCCGTACGAGCCCTCCTCGTCGAAGAGCGCGACCAGCACCTGATGGGGCTGGATCGCGTCGTCGCCGGCGGACTCCGCGTACGCGGCCGCCCGCGCCAACGCGCGCTGGAAGCCGAGGCTTGGCTCGGGCACCGCCTCGGTGTCTCCCGGGAGCGGCGTCACGTCGTGCCGGAGGTACGACTCGAGGCGTGCCGACAGCCCCGCTACGTCCGCGCCAACGCTCTGCAGGATCTCGGCCACGCTCTCGTTCATCGCCAGGGCGTACATGAGGTGATCGACGCCCGCATACTCATGCCGCTGGCTGTGCGCCTCGGTCATGGCGACGGCGGCCGCGATCTGCACCTCGGTCGAGACCTTCACTTGCGCCCTCCGGCTGGTCTGCTCGGACCTCCGGCAGATCTGATCGGCACGCCGGCCGACCGGCAGGATCGAGCCCCGCCCTCACCGCGCATCACTCCGGCTCCACCGATAGCATCAGCGGCATTCCGCTCTCCCTAGCCTCCGCCTGCACGCGCGCCACCTTCGTCTCGGCCTCGTCGCGCGGATAGACACCCGCGACACCAACGCCCTTGTGGTGCACCTGCAGCATGATGTGCGTGGCCTGCGACTGCGTCTTGTGGAAGTGGGCCATCAGCACGTACACCACGAAGTCCATGGTGGTGTAGTCGTCGTTGTGCAGCAGCACCCGCCATCGACGCGACGTGCGCGTCGACGGCCGCTCCAGCGTGGCGGTCTGCTGCTCGCGTGACGTGTCTGGTCCGCTCATGCCCTGCAACTGCTCAGTCCGTGGGCGCCTCGATCCAGATTCTAGCCGATGCATTGGGCTCGCGCTTGCCACAGGTCGGCGACTCGTTCGTGTGGTCGCGCATGCCACAGGCCGGCGACTCGCTGCTGGGCTCGCGGCTCAGGGCTCACCGCCGCCCTCGGCCAGATCGAAGTCGAGCTGCCACGGGCCCAGGCGCGTCGGCTCCCGGACAGCGGTCTCCAGACTGGCCAGGAACTCGTGCCGCGGCCACTCGCGCGCGCCGAATCTTGCCAGGTGCTCCGAGTATGTCTCGGCGTCCACGAGCTGGAAGCCCCAGCGCGCCAGCTGCCGCACCAGCACCGCAAACGCGACCTTCGAGGCGTTCGACTGCTCAGCGAACATCGACTCGCCGGTGAACATCGCCCCGATCGACACGCCGTAGACTCCCCCCACCAGTTGTCCGCCCTGCCAAGCCTCGGCGGAGTGCGCAAAGCCCATCTCGTGCACGACCGTGTATGAGTCGATCATCGCGCTCGTTATCCACGTGCCCTCACCCGCCGGCCCGGTCCGCTCGGCCGACGCACAGCGCTCCATGACCTCGCGGAAGGCGGTGTCGAGCCGCACCTCGAACTGCCCGGCGCGTATCGTCCGCTCGAGTCGCCGACTGACGTGGAGGTCACTAGGCAGCAGGACCATGCGCGGGTCGGGCGAGAACCAGAGCAGCGGCAGCCCTTCGTGCGGCCAAGGGAACACGCCGATGGCATAGGCCAGGAGCACGCGCTCGGGTCGCAGGTCGCCGCCGATCGCAACCACTCCGTCCTCGTCTGCCTCATCGGGTCGCGGAAAGGCGATCCGATCCGTGAGAATCGAGACGGCCAGGGCGGTAAAGGCCGAGGTC
>JBJYWW010000137.1:0-3914 GCA_046259645.1 Anaerolineae bacterium | reverse complement strand
CGCAGGCAGCCCCGCTCCGCCATAATCCGACCCGCGCCGAAGGCGCGACGAGATCGACTCCCTGCGAGGCCAGCCAACTTGTCATTCTATCTTCGCCAGACTGCGCTCGTCGACGACGGCCCGGCACTCGACGCCGCCGGGCTCATCCACCGGGTCCGTCAACCCATGACGGCAGGTCCGCACCCGACGATCGTCATGCTGCACGGCATGGGAGGCAGCGAGGACTCGACCTGGCTCATGGGCCCCGCCCTGCCACGTCAATGGCTCGTGACGGCGCCGCGCGGCATCGAGGCCGGCCCGGGCGGGCGTTACGCCTGGGTGCGCCGCGTGCCCGACGAGTGGCCCGGCCTCGCGGAGTACGACGAGGCCGTCAGCGCGGTCGCGCGGTTCGCGGCCGCGCTGCCCTCGCTCTACGGCGCCGACTCGGATCGCACGTTCCTACTCGGCTTCAGCCAGGGCGCGGCGACGTCCTTCGCTACGTCGATCGCCAAGCGCGACGCGGTCAGCGGCATTGCGTCCGTCGTCGGCTTCGTGCCCACCGACTGCGGCGACGAGCGCCTTCTCCGTCTCGCCGAGCTGCCGGTCTTCATGGCCGTCGGGCGCCGCGACCCGCTGATCCCGTTCGAGGTCTCGGCTGTCTGCGCCGCCACGTTGCGGTCGGTTGGAGCCGACCTCGAGTACCACGAGTACGACGTCGGGCACAAGCTGAGCAGCCAGGGCATGCGGGACCTGCGCGGCTGGTGGGAGCGGCAGGTCTAGGCGGGCGTCAACGCAGGATTGACCGTGGGTAGGCGCGATCGGCTCACAGCCGCCTGGTACTGCAGTGTGGCAGTTGGTCCCGCACGGCGGCCGCTACTGACACGCGGGTACCGCGCTAGTAGCGGACCGTGACCGGTGTGCCAATGCCAGCCCAGCGCCACAGCCACGCGGCGTCCGGCAGCGCCATGTTGACGCAGCCGTGACTCGTCGGCACCCCGAAGCCCACAAGCCAGTACGAGCCGTGGATGGCGTACGAGCCGCTGAAGTACTGAACGTGCGGCACTCCCGGCAGATCGTAGCCCGGCCCCACCATGTGCTGGCTGGCGTAGCGGCTGTAGATGCTGAAGTTCCCCGTCGGGGTGGGAGTCACGGCCTTGCCGGTCGAGACGACAAAAGCCCTGACCGGGACCCCGTCCTGTAGCGCCGTCAGGGTCTGGTCGGACAGGTCGACGACGATCCCGCGGCCGGCGGCGCCAGTCGTCGCAGCCGAGCCCGGCGCCCCGACGAGCGCGGCAGCCGGCGCGCGCCCCTCGGCGGCACTCGGGACCAGCAGCTCCTGACCGACGAACACGCGGTCCGGGGACTGCAGCCCGTTGGCCCGGGCGATGGCGTCCACCGTGGTGCCGTACCTCAGCGCGATCTGCACGAGCGTCTCGCCTGACCGCACGGTGTGTGACGACGACGCGATTCCGGGCAGCGAACGCGCCGCTGGCGAGAGCGGTCCGCTCGCCGACGGCACCAGCAGCCGCTGGCCGACGTATACCACGTCCGCCGCCGGAAGGCCGTTGGCGCGCACGATGTCGGCTACCGAGCTGCCGTGCCGCTGCGCGATCTGATAGAGGTTGTCGCCAGGCTGGACGACGACCGTCGCGTCCGCGGACGCGGACCGCGCCGACACGAGACCTACAGAGACAAACACTATGGCTGCAAGGGCTAGCTTCCAGCGCATCGGGGAGCTCCGTTCCCTGTGTGGTGGGCTGAGCCCGTTCATGTTATGCCGATAGGCGCAATCAGGCAAGACCGGGCGCGACCACCTCCCCGCCTCGCCGAGAGGCGCAGCACGCTCATCTGCATCTACCTGGCTGCCGGTATCAGGTTGTCGGCGGTCGGTCACCCGACCGACATCGCGTCACCGACGTGGACCTACCGCACCTGTAACCGGCCTGTTACTGCAATTTCACTCGGCAGCACCTCGCAAAGCGCATCTTTCGGGTCTGGCCGGCTGCGGTCGTCCGAGGAACTCGCATCAAGAAGTCGACCGCTCTGCGTCGGACGCGGTCAGCTCGGAGTCGCTGGAGCCACCAATGTGGCTTTCACGCGGAGTCAGCCTTATACCTGGTAGTAACCACGATACGCTGTATCACACCGTACAATGCATAGTAAGCATTGCCGAGATTGCGGACCGGTCTCACCTGGTCGGGCGGGGCACGCACCGAGTCCCCGCCCTGTTCGTTCTCTTGAGTTTTTGCCGCTTACACGGTTACACGGGGCCTCAACGGCGGAAGGAAGGGATAATGAGGACGTCCGATATCAAACTGGAGATCAGCGCGGTTCGCGCCGCCAAGATCGTTGCCGTGATCGCGGCCGTCGCCTTGGCGGTGACGATGTCGCCGCAGCTAACTCACGCGGGCTACTTCGGCCCGAGAGTGGAGCAGTACACCACGGCTGAGGAGGGTCACTCGGTCGAGATCGAAGTATCCGTTTATGTCTATGGCGGAGACACCTGGGAGGCGACCGAGTACACAATCGAGGGCGGCTCGACCGTCTGTGTCGACCACGACGATCACACGTCTGGGCGGACCGTTGAAGCCTTGCCCGCCACTGCTCCCGCATCCGCAGGGCTCTACGACATAGACGTCGACTTCTACGACACCGACGACTGCTCGGGCCCGGTGGTCGCATCCGCAAGCGAGACGGACGGCATGATCGTCGTCGACCCCAATCCGGACCAGGCCGACGGCTGCGGGCTTGACATCGTGCTGATCTTGGACGAGTCCGGGTCAATCGACTCGGGCGGCATCACTGGCGACGTGCGCGACGGCGCCGAGGCTCTCGTTGGCGCCCTGGTCGGTACCGGCTCCAACCTGGCTGTGGTCGAGTTCAACAGCAACGCGCGCCGGGCCGAGATCAGGGTCGACGGAGTGACCTTCTCCACGAACTGGCAGACGGTGGACTCCCAGTACGTGACCGACTTCACCTACTACATGGAGGCATACGAGTCGGCCTCTGCCCGGTCATACGACCCGGGCGACTACAGCAGCCCGAACTTCTACACTAACTGGGAGGCGGCCCTCGCCGCCGTGAACGACGCCTTCTACGATAGCAGCGGCGACCCCACCGGCCCGACCGGTGAGCCGCCGCTGGTGCTGTTCTTCACCGACGGCGACCCGACCGCGTACATCGACTCCAATGGCGACGTGCAGGTCAACCAGTCGGCCAAAACCTCGCTCATCGAGGCGGTGCCCGAGTCTGACGAGCTGAAGAGCAACGGCAGCCACATCTTCGTCGTCGCGGTTGAGCAAAGCCCTGGCGCGGTCAACGAGATCAACGTCCGCGGCATCTCCGGCATGGACGAGTTCCCATCGCCAGAGTCCGACTTCACCAAGGCCGACTACAACATCCTCTCCGGCACATCCGGGCTGATCGACGCGCTGACGGATATGGTCACCGCGCTGTGCGAGACGTCGCTCACCCTCACCAAGTATGTCCATACCGGTAGCGACCTAGGCTACGTCGCCGCAAGCGGCTGGACCGTGTCCGGAGAGGTCGAGATCACCGAGACGGGCGAGAGCTACGACGACTACGAGTGGACGGATCCGGTGCAGGGTACGGCCGGCTCGCCCGACAACGAGGGCACGACTCAATCCGGATCGACGGGGGCCGGCGGGACGTTCTTCTGGCAGTGGGTGCCCCACACGGTGGACGACCCCGCGCCAGAGTGGGACTCGTCGATCGAGATCAACGAGACGATGCAGACCGGCTACACCTTTGACGGCGGCTCGTGCACGGTGACCACGCCCACCGGCTCGTCCACGACCACCTTCTCAACACTGCCCTATACAGTGGACTTCACAGCGGCGAACACGTATGCCACGTGTTCGCTGTACAACAAGGCCACCTTCGACATCCAGATCGTGACCACCTGTTACGACTGG
>JBJYWW010000136.1:0-5920 GCA_046259645.1 Anaerolineae bacterium | reverse complement strand
CACCGTCGTGCCGTTGCCGCCGGCCACGGAGACTCCGCTGCCCATGCCGACCGTGCCGCCGCCGATCGATACACCTGCGCCGCCGGAGCTGGTGCCCGGTAGCCCGGGAGCGGCCGCTGGGGCCGACGTTTCCGAGCCTGCGACGGCCGGTGCGGGGACAGGCTCCGGGGTCGGCGCACCGCCGTCGAGCATCGGCGGGACCGTTCCGGCCGGCGCGTGTCGCGTCATCCGCGACACCGAGGAGATTATCCTGATGCCGATCTGGGACGCCCCGACGCCCGTCCACGAGGCGTGGGCGCAGTACGCGCTGCCCTGGGTCGTCGCGGAGGTTACCGAGCACAACACCGAGCACCGCTTCCATCGCTTGAAGGCCGTCGAGGGTCCCGAGGGCGTGCCGCTCGACTACGACTTCGTCGTGTCATACGAGCGGAGTCCGCTGCCGCTCGAGATAGGCCGTACCTACCGCTTCACGACCCAGCGCGATCTGCCTGGCGCGGTGCCCGTGGGGCGCGGGCTGCGCGTCGAGGACGATGCCGGCATGGTATTCCTGTACGTCGCGGCGCGCGAGACCGAGCAGGCGCACGAGCGCATTCTCGGCGGCGATCGTGGAGGTCTGGCCGTGAGACAAGTCGGCTCGCCGTGCGCGGAGATGATCATCGACGAGTGCGGATACGAGCTGCGCTCGGCGCCGGCCGAGTTCACCCTGGGCAGCGCTACCCTGTCGCTGATGGGCGGCATCACGGGCACCTTGCAGTCCGAGCCGCCGTACCAGGTCGACCTCATGACGAGCCACCTCAGGCGCTGGGTCGGTGACTTGCCGTGTCCTGACCCGACCGATTGGGTGCTGTCGTACAGGCTAGAGCGCGAGTAGCGCGCCGACCGGGCAAGTCCCGGCTTGGCCGCACGCGCTATCATCTTCCGCATGTCAGGGACCAACACCGGGCGCGGTCGGACGCCGCAGCGCGACAGCCATGGCCGCCCGATCGACTACCTGCGCATCTCGCTGACCGACCACTGCAACCTGCGCTGCATCTACTGCATGCCGGAGCACGGGGCCGGCTACGTCGACGACGCCAAGCTGCTCTCGGCCAGCGAGATCGAGACGGTGGCTCGAGCCGCGGCGGCGCTCGGGTTCCGCAAGATACGACTGACCGGCGGCGAGCCGACCCTGCGCCGCGACTTGCTGGACATCGTGGGCCGCCTGGCCGCCATCGATGGGCTCGCGGACCTAGCCATGACGACGAACGGGCTCAGGCTGCCTCGGCTCGGGTGCGACTTGGCGAGCGCCGGGCTGCACCGCGTCAACGTGCACATCGACACGCTCAACGAGCAGCGACTGCCGCTGCTGATGCGGTGGGGAACCGTCCCCGAGCTGATGGCTGGGCTGGAGGCGGCCGAGGACGCCGGCCTGGAGCCGCTGAAGATCAACGCCGTCGTCGTTCGCGACTACAACGACGCCGACGTCGCGGGCCTGGCGCGACTGACCCTGGACCACCCGTGGGCGGTGCGGTTCATCGAGCTCATGCCCATCGGAAGCGGCGCGGAGGCCCAGGTGGCCATCGACAGGTTCGTACCCAGCAGCGAGACCGCCGCCCGCATCGAGGCGGAGCTCGGACCGCTGGAGCCCGTTCCGGCCGACGGACCGGCGGACGAGGCGCGCTACCACCGACTGGCGGGCGCGCCCGGTCGAGTCGGCTTCATCTCCCCGGTGAGCCAGCCGTACTGCGACACCTGCAACCGGATGCGCTTGACGGCTGACGGCCGGCTGCACTTGTGCCTCCTGCGTGACGATGAGATCGACCTGCGACCGGAGCTGCGGGACGCCGACGTCGCCGGGCGCGACGAGCGCGTGCGGGACCTGCTGCGCCGGGCGGTCGGCGCGAAGCCCGTCGGTCACAAGCTGGGCGCCGGCGTGCACACGCTGGGGCGGCGGATGCACGCCATCGGCGGCTAGCCCCGCCGTCAGCGGCTAGCCGTGTGCGGGGCCCCCGCGGTCTAGTAGCCCAGCTCCAGGTCCACCAGGTTCAGCAGGTCGTCGCGGCCGGCCGCCACTCGCTTGATGTTCTCGACCACCTCGTCCCAACGCTGCAGGTCCGAGAACGGCGACGCGCCACGGTGCGGCGACAGGACGACATTGGGCAGCGTGTGGAACGGGCAGTCGGGCGAGTAAGGGTACCGGCGCCCGTCGGCGTCGGGCTCGGGCTTGTAGTCGTACCACACGTCGATGGCGGCGCCGGCGATCACCCCGTCGCGCAGCGCCGCGAAGAGCGCGTGCTCGTCCACGACGCGGCCGCGGGACATCTGCACGAGCAGGCCGTCGGCACCGAGCGCGTCGAGCTCGGCCCGACCTATCAAACCGTCCGTCTCCGGCGTGAGGGGCACGGCGGCCACCAGCACGTCGGCCGCGGCGAGGAGCTCATCCAGCTCACCGGCGGCGAAGCGCAGGTCGGTGTCGCGGAGCGGCGGACTTGGCGGCAAACCCAGGTAGCGCGTCGCCGCCTTGAAGCGCCTCGGACGGTAGCCCGGCCGCCCGTCCACATCCGTCGCGGCGGGCGTCGCCGCGGCGGTCGCGGTGCCGACAACGCTCTGTGACGGCCCAGATTGCTGCGGCCACGACCGACGCATGATCGCGAACCGGACGTCGAACCCCGCCAGCATCCGGTGCACGTTGCGGTTCACGGCGCCGTAGCCGAGCAGGCCGACGGTGCGGCCGCGCAGCGGCACCGACGCGGCGTCCGCGTCGCCGGTCCGCCACCGACCCTCGACCATCCAGTTGTGGTGCTGGACGACCCGATTGGTCAGCGCCAGCAGCAGCGCCACGGCGTGCTGCGCGGTGAAGTTCGCGTTGCCGTGCCCGTTGGCCAGCCGCACCCCGCGGTCACCGCCGATGCGCCGTACCCGGTCCGCGACGTGCTGCACGCCGGCGCCCGGATTGATCAGGAGCTTCAGGCGCGCCGCGGCCTCGAGAACCTGGTCGGTCGGTCGCCAGCCGACGATGACGTCCGCCTCCGGCGCCAGCGCGACCAGCCTCTGCGGACTGAGGTCGGACGGGAACACCAACCGCACCGACCGGCTTCCCACTAGCTCGGCGGTGAGTCGCTCCCGTAGCCGCGGGTCGACGTCCCAGATGAAGAGAACGGTGGTCGGACGGTCGTCCATCGCCGCTCGGTCGTCCACTAGGCGATGTCGAGCCCCACGTCGAGGTTCGGAGCGCTGTGCGTCAGCCAGCCCACCGACAGCAGGTCGACGCCGGTGGCGGCGATCGCCTCGGCGGTGTCGGGCGTGATGCCCCCGGACGCCTCGGTGATTGCCCGCCCGGCGGTCAGCTCGACCGCCCGACGCAGCGTGTCGAGGTCCATGTTGTCGAGCAGCACAGCGTTGACACCGACCTCGAGGGCCGCCTCCAGCTGCTGCAGCGTGTCGACCTCGACCTCGATCATCACCACGTGGCCGACGGCCCGCCGCGCCCGCGCCACCGCGGCGCGCACGCCTCCGGCGATCGCCAGGTGGTTGTCCTTGATGAGGACCGCGTCGTCGAGCCCAAACCGGTGGTTGTAGCCGCCGCCCATCCGCACCGCGTGCTTCTCGAGCGCGCGGATGCCCGGCGTGGTCTTGCGCGTGCCCACTATGCGCGCCCGGTGATTCCCGACCGCTGCTACCATGTCGCGTGTTACGGTCGCCGTGCCACACATGTGGCCGAGGAAGTTGAGCGCGACGCGCTCCGCGGTCAGCACGCCGCGGGCGGGGCCGGTGATCGTCGCCAGCGTGGCTCCCGGCTCGACGTCGTCGCCGTCTTCGACAAGCGCTTCCCATCGCAGTCGGTCGTCGTAGATCAGGAAGGCCGCCGCGGCGACGTCCATGCCGGCGATCCGGCCGCTCTGGCGCGCCACGATGCTGGCCGCCGCCGTCGCGTCAGGCGGCACCACGGCGCTCGTCGTGATGTCGCCGGCCAGCCCCAGGTCCTCCTCCAGCGCGCGTCGGACCATCGGCTCATAGACCAGCGGCTCGAGGTGCCCGCGCCAGGTCAGGTCGTCGGCGCTCACTTCGCCTCACCCCGCCCGACCTCGAGCATGCGTTCCACGGCGCGCCGGGCCGCCACGGCGATCTCAGGATCGACCTCGACCTTGAACGTCATCGTCTCCAGCGACCGCAGGATCCGCGGCAGCGTGATGCGCTTCATGTGCGGGCACAGGTTGCACGGCCGCACGAACTCCACGTCCGGGAAGTTGACGGTGACGTTGTCGCTCATCGAGCACTCGGTGATCATCACCACCCGCGCCGGCCTCGTCTCGTCGACGTGGTTGATCATGCCGGACGTCGAGCCGACGAAGTCGGCCTCGTCGAGCACGTCGGCCGGGCACTCGGGGTGCGCCAGGACCCTGATGCCGGGGAACGACTCGCGATACGCCCTGATCTCGGCACCGGTGAACCGCTCGTGCACCTCGCAGTGCCCCTTCCAGGCGATGATCTCGACGTCGGTGTTCGCCGCCACGTGGTTGGCCAGGTACTCGTCGGGCAGGAACAGCACCCTGTCCACACCCAGCGACTCCACGACCGCGACCGCGTTGGCCGACGTGCAGCAGATGTCGGACTCGGCCTTGACCTCCGCCGACGTGTTGACGTACGTCACCACCGGCACGCCCGGATAGCTCTCACGCAGAAGCCTGATGTCGGCGGCCGTGATCGAGTCGGCCAGCGAGCACCCCGCTTCGAGGTCGGGGATCAGCACTGTCTTCTGCGGGTTGAGCAGCTTGGCCGTCTCGGCCATGAAGTGCACGCCGGCGAGGACGATTACGTCGGCATCCGTCGCGGCAGCCTGCTGGGCCAGCGCCAACGAGTCGCCGGACAAGTCGGCCACACCGTGGAAGATCTCCGGTGTCTGGTAGTTGTGAGCCAGCACGATGGCGTTGAGCTCGCGCTTCAGCTCGTTGATGCGAGCGATGTACGGCGCGTGCACCGGCCACTCGACCTCGGGGATGATGCCTCGCACCTTCTCGTAGATCGGCTGGGTCGCCTCCGCCACCTCCGGCGTGAACCTCAGGTCGGGGGTGAAGGCGTCGTCGCCGAGCGATACCTTGATTGTCATCCTGCCGGCTCCTTGGCCTGGTTCGGCGGCTCGCGCTCCCACACGCCCCTGACGCAACGCAGATCGACGTCGGTCGACGCAGGTCGACGCGCGGGGCCCGCGACGCGCTACCGGGCGCGACCATGCACGGGCCCGAGTGCCCCTAAGCGCCGCGGGACCGAACGGCGGACGTTATGCTAACGTCGCCGGCAGCCGACGCCAAGTCGTCGCGCATTCGCGACAAGGAGTGGCATCAAACGCGGCGGGGACCAGCTGCCAGGGCATCTCCGACGACTCTGAGGAGCGTGTCGTAGTTGAACGGCTTCTGCAGAAACGCTCGCAGCCCCCGGCCCATGAACCGCTGAGTGGCCTCCGACTCGCTGTAGCCGGACATCAGGATCACGGGAACGCTCGGCGCGACTTCCTGCAGACCGTCGAAGGTGAGCTCACCGTTCATGCCGGGCATCTGCATGTCCAGCAGCACCACCCCGACGTCGCGGCCGTGCTCGGCGAGTCGCTCGATTCCGGCCGGGCCCGAGTGCGCCGTGAGGACCGAGAGCCCGGCCGCGGTGAGCATGTCGCTCGTCGCCTCCCGCACCGCGGCCTCGTCGTCGATCACCAGCACCCACGCGCTGGACGCTACGGACAGATCGGGCAAGGCAGCTTCGCTCTGGAGCTCGGTGGATTGCGGCTCGTCGCGGACCACCGGGAAGAGCACCCGGAAGCTCGTTCCCGAGCCGACCTCGCTGTTGATGTCGATCGCCCCCTCGTGGGCCCGAACGATGCCGAGAGCAGCCGATAGCCCCAGGCCCCGGCCGCTGCCCTTCGTGCTGAAGAATGGGTCGAACACCTGCT